>JBMOMI010000179.1:0-1641 GCA_049325235.1 Actinomycetota bacterium
CGCTGGTCGCGGCGCTGCGGGGCGAGCCGCCGCCCGCGGCCGTGGGGCAGGCGCGGCTGCGCGCTCGGGTCGGCGGCGTGGACCGTGACCACCGCCTCGTGCCCGTGCGGGTGCGGGATGGGGAGGCGGAGCCCGCCCCGCACCGGGGTGCCTCCATGCTGCGCGGTCTCGCCGGCGCCGACGCGCTCGCCGTCGTGGCGCCCGGCTCGGGAGCGGTCGGGGACGTGGTGGAGCTGCTGCCGCTGCCCTGACGCCTGCGCCGTCGCCCGGTGCGGCCGACCGCGTCGCCTCCGGCGATACTGGGACGCATGGCGACCCCCGGCAGCCCCGGCAGCCCCGTCGGTCTCGGAATGCCCGCGCTCCCGCCGCCCGTCCTGGCGCCGCGCCGGCCGAGCCGCAAGATCAGGGTCGGGAAGGTCGAGGTCGGCGGCGACGCGCCGATCAGCGTCCAGTCGATGACGACGACGCCGACCACCGACGTCAACGCCACCCTCCAGCAGATCGCCGAGCTGACGGCGTCCGGGTGCGACATCGTGCGCGTGGCCTGCCCGAGCCAGGACGACGCGGACGCCCTGCCGGTGATCGCGGCCAAGTCGCAGATCCCCGTCATCGCGGACATCCACTTCCAGCCCAAGTACGTGTTCGCGGCGATCGAGGCCGGCTGCGCCGCCGTCCGCGTCAACCCCGGCAACATCCGCAAGTTCGACGACCAGGTCAAGGAGATCGCGCAGGCCGCGAAGGACCACGGCACCTCGATCCGGATCGGTGTCAACGCCGGGTCGCTGGACAAGCGGCTGCTGGACAAGTACGGCAAGCCGACCGCGGAGGCGCTGGTCGAGTCGGCCGTGTGGGAGGCGTCGCTGTTCGAGGAGCACGACTTCCACGACTTCAAGATCTCGGTGAAGCACAACGACCCGGTCGTCATGGTGCGGGCCTACGAGATGCTCGCCGAGCGCGGCGACTGGCCGCTGCACCTCGGCGTGACCGAGGCCGGCCCCGCCTTCCAGGGGACGATCAAGTCGGCGGTGGCCTTCGGGGCCCTTTTGTCCAAGGGCATCGGCGACACGATCCGGGTCTCTCTGTCCGCACCGCCAGTGGAAGAGGTGAAGGTCGGCATCCAGATCCTGCAGGCCCTCAACCTGCGGCCCCGCAAGCTGGAGATCGTCTCCTGCCCGTCCTGCGGTCGTGCCCAGGTCGACGTCTACAAGCTCGCCGACGAGGTGACCGCCGGCCTGGAGGGCATGGAGGTGCCCCTGCGCGTCGCCGTCATGGGCTGCGTCGTCAACGGTCCCGGCGAGGCGCGCGAGGCCGACCTCGGCGTCGCCTCCGGCAACGGCAAGGGCCAGATCTTCGTCAAGGGCGAGGTCATCAAGACCGTGCCGGAGTCCAAGATCGTGGAGACGCTCATCGAGGAGGCGATGCGGATCGCCGAGGAGATGGGCGACGAGGCCGAGGGTAGCCCGACGGTGACCGTCGGCTGAGGCGTGCGCATCAGGCCCGAGCGGCCGGACGACGCTCCTGCCGTCCGCGGCGTCCTGCTCGCCGCGTTCCCCGAGGAGCCGGTCGTCGCCGAGCTCGTCGAGGCACTGCGGGACGGCGACACGTGGGTCGGCCGGTCGTGGGGGGGCCACGCCGGCGCCC
>JBMOMI010000179.1:1651-6757 GCA_049325235.1 Actinomycetota bacterium
TACGTCGCCCTCACGTCGGCCCTGCTGGACGCCCCCGCTCGGCTCGTCGACGTGCTCGTCCTCAGCCCGCTGGCCGTCGTCCCCGCGCACCAGGGGCGGGGCGTCGGGGCGGCCCTGGTGCGGCGCGCCCTCGACGCCACCGGCGGCTACCCCCTCGTCTTCCTCGAGGGCTCACCGTCGTACTACCCGCGGTTCGGGTTCGTGCCCGGTGGCCCGCTCGGCTTCCGCAGGCCCTCGCTGCGCATCCCGGACGCCGCGTTCCAGGTGCTCCTCACGCCGCACCACGAGCCCTGGATGACCGGCACGCTGGTCTACCCGGACGTGTTCTGGCGGATGGACTGCGTCGGCCTTCGCGGCTGACGTGAGCGAGAATCCCTGCGTGCTCCGCTCGCCCGTCAAGGTCCTCGACGACGCCGACCTGCGCGCCGTCCTCGACCTGTGCGAGCACGACCCGGTGGCCAACGTGTTCGTGTCGTCCCGGGTCGCCGCGGTCGGCTGCGACCCGCGCAAGCTCGGCGGGGAGCTGTGGGGGTACTGGCGGCACGGCCGTCTCGTGTCGGCGTGCTGGGCGGGGGCGAACCTCGTGCCGGTGGAGACCGAGGACGCCGCCGTCGAGGCCTTCGCGGCGCGGGCGCGGCGGCAGGGGCGGCGGTGCTCCTCCATGGTGGGGCGGGCCGACTCGGTGCTGGGCATGTGGGACCGGCTGGACGACGCGTGGGGACCCGCGCGGGAGGTGCGCCCGGACCAGCCGCTGATGGCCATCTCGACCGGCCCGCTGGTCGCGCCGGACCCACTGGTGCGGCGCACCACGTCCCGCGAGCTCGACCTGCTCTACCCGGCCTGCGTCGCGATGTTCACCGAGGAGGTCGGCTACTCCCCGGAGGTCGGCGACGGCGGGACGACGTACCGGCGGCGGGTGTCCGAGCTCGTCGGGCTCGGGCGGTCGTTCTCGCGGATCGAGAGGCTGCACGGGCGCGACCAGGTGGTGTTCAAGGCCGAGCTCGGGGCGGTGGCTCCCGGGGTCGTGCAGGTGCAGGGGGTCTGGGTGCACCCGGAGCTGCGGGGCCGCGGCCTGGCGGCGCCCGGGATGGCGGCGGTGGTGGCGCTCAGCCGTGAGCTGTTCACGTGGCCCGACCGGGAGACCACGGTGAGCCTGTACGTCAACGCCTACAACCGGCGGGCGGTCGCCGCGTACGAGCGCGTGGGCTTCCGGCGCGTCGGCTCGTTCGCGACCGTGCTGTTCTGAGCTCCCAGCCGCTCCGACGGGGAGGAGTGCCGCTGCCGGCGTGCACGGGTCACACAGCAAGATCGCTGGCACTCCTCCCGCCGGGCGCGGACAACGTCCCGGATGACGGCGGCGACCCACCCGGGGTCACCCATCACGTCCTCCCACGCGAAGCGGAGCACCACCCAGCCGGCACGTACGAGCTCGTCGTAGCGCCGGCAGTCACGGCGCAGCGCCTTGCGGTCCCCGTGCCACTCGAAGGAGTCGGCCTCCAGCACGATGCGGCGCCGGCGGTCGGCGAGGTCGACCCGGAAGCGGCGGCGACCGGCCCTGATCTTCACCTGGGGCTCGAAGTCATGGCACCCGGCCTCGACGGCCAGCGCCCGCAACGCCGACTCGAACGGCCCCGCGGCACGGCCGTCGGCGTGCCGCGCGACAGTCAGCACGGCAGAACGACGACGCCCGGCCCACGCAAGCGCAGCGGCCGAGAGCGCATCGGCGGTCACCAGGCCGAACTTCAGGGCCTGGTCCGCCACCGCGAGGGCCTCGGGGAAGGACAGGTCTGCGGCGCAGTCGAGCACGGTGCGCAAGGCCGTGGTGACGCGCCCGTCCACGTCGTGCGATCCAAGCGTCCGCCAGAACACCCGGACGCCGTGAGGGATGTCCGGGTGCGCGTTTGCCCTCACGGTCACGAACGACTGCGCCGGTGGTGAGAGCAGCGACAGCCGGTGGTGCTGCGCCGCGCTGAGATGGCTCACGACACCTCCGACGCGGGCCGCCACGGAGGTCGCGTCGGGGAGATCGGGCAGGCCGTACCGGCCACGAGCCAGCCGGACGACGTCCCCCGCCGCCAGCGCTCGGTCGAGCCGGCGGCGCGACACCACCTCGCCCAGCTCCCGCCACGACGCCTGCCCTCCGAGCCGGTACAGGGCGACGGTGACAGGCAGCTCGCTGGGCATGTCTCCCACGGTGCCGGTTTCCGGCCTCACCCCGTTTCCGTCGTCCACAGGCGTGCAGACGGGGAGGAACAGCGCCGGCGGTAACCCCTGGTCTCGCGGCAAGATCGCGCACGATCCTCCCCGGCGGAGCGGGGCGAAACCGGTTCGGGACGGCGGCGGGCCCGCCGCTAGGCTCCGCCGCATGATCCTGCGGATGTCGACGCTGTTCCTGCGCACCCTGCGCGAGGACCCGGCCGACGCGGAGGTCCCCAGCCACCGGCTGCTGGTCCGGGCCGGCTACATCCGCCGCACCGCCCCCGGCATCTACTCCTGGCTGCCGCTCGGGTACCGGGTCCTGCGCAACGTGGAAGCCGTGGTCCGGGAGGAGATGGACCGCATGGGCGCGCAGGAGGTGCACTTCCCGGCACTTCTGCCGCGCGAGCCGTACGAGGCCACCGGGCGCTGGACGGAGTACGGCGAGAACGTGTTCAGGCTCAAGGACCGTCGACAGGCCGACTACCTGCTGGGGCCGACCCACGAGGAGATGTTCACGCTCCTGGTGAAGGACCTGTACTCCTCGTACAAGGACCTGCCGCTGTCGATCTACCAGATCCAGACGAAGTACCGCGACGAGGCGCGGCCCCGCGCCGGGCTGCTGCGCGGCCGCGAGTTCGTCATGAAGGACTCGTACTCCTTCGACGTGGACGACGCGGGGCTCGAGCGGTCGTACCGGGCGCACCGGGACGCCTACGTCCGCATCTTCGACCGGCTCGGGATGGACTACGTCATCGTCGCCGCGATGTCCGGCGCGATGGGCGGTAGCGCGAGCGAGGAGTTCCTCGTCCCCGCGGTCCACGGCGAGGACACGTACGTGCGCTGCACGAGCTGCGACTACGCCGCGAACGTCGAGGCCGTCCGGGTGCCGGCGCCCGACCCGGTGCCCTGGGACGACGTCCCGCCGGCCCACGCGGAGGACACCCCCGACACCCCGACGATCGAGACGCTGGTCGCGCACCTCAACGAGCGGTTCCCCCGTCAGGACCGTGAGTGGACGGCCGCCGACACGCTGAAGAACGTGCTCGTCGTCCTCGTGCAGCCCGACGGGTCCCGGGAGCCCCTGGCCGTCGGCGTCCCCGGTGACCGGGAGGTCGACGAGAAGCGGCTGGAGGCACAGGTCGCGCCGGCCGAGGTGCGCCCGTTCACCGACGAGGACTTCGCCGCCCACCCGGCGCTGACGAAGGGCTACATCGGCCCCGGGGTGCTCGGCGAGAAGAGCGCCTCCGGCATCCGCTACCTCGTGGACCCGCGGGTCGCCGCCGAGGGGACCCGCTGGGTGACCGGCGCGGACGTTCCCGGCAGCCACGTGATCGACCTCGTCTCCGGCCGCGACTTCACTGCCGACGGCACGATCGAGGCGGCCGAGGTGCGCGACGGCGACCCGTGCCCGGCGTGCGACGGCGTCCTGGAGTCGGCGCGGGGCATCGAGATGGGCCACGTCTTCCAGCTCGGCCGCAAGTACGCCGACGCGCTCGGCCTGCAGGTGCTCGACGAGAACGGCAAGCTGGTCACGGTGACGATGGGGTCGTACGGCGTCGGCGTGTCCCGGGCCGTCGCCGCGATCGTCGAGAACAGCCACGACGAGCTCGGCATCGTCTGGCCGCGGTCCGTGGCGCCGGCCGACGTCCACCTCGTGGCCACCGGCAAGGACACCGCCGTGTTCGAGGCCGCGGACCGGCTCGCCGGCGAGCTGGAGCGCGCCGGCGTCACCGTGCTCTACGACGACCGGCCGAAGGTCAGCCCCGGGGTGAAGTTCAAGGACGCCGAGCTGCTCGGGATGCCGACGATCGTCACGGTGGGCAAGCGGCTCGCCGAGGGCGTCGTCGAGGTGCGCGACCGCGCGACCGGGGAGCGGACCGACGTCCCGGTGGCCGGCGCCGCGCAGCACGTGGCCGCGCTGGTACGCGCGTGACCCGACCGGACGCCGTCATCTTCGACTGGGGCGGCACGCTCACGCCCTGGCACACCGTCGACCTCGCCGCGCAGTGGCGGGCGTACGCCGCGGCGCACCCCGGGCACGCCCACGAGGCCGAGGAGCTGGCGGCGCGCATCCTCGAGGCCGAGTCGGCGGCGTGGGCGCGGGGACGCTCCGACGGGCTGAGCGCCCGGCTGCACGAGGTGCTGGCCGCGGCCGGCGCGGACACCGACCACCCGGGCCACGACGCGGCCCAGGCCGCGTACGAGGAGTTCTGGGAGCCGCACACGCTCACCGACCCCGACGTGCCGGCGCTGTTCGCGGGCCTGCGCGAGCGGGGGATCCGGATCGGCGTGCTGTCCAACACGATCTGGTCGCGCGCCTACCACGAGTCGGTCTTCGAGCGGGACGGCGTCCTGCACCTCGTCGACGGCGCGGTGTACACCTCCGAGATCGCCCACGCCAAGCCGCACCCCGAGGCGTTCCGGGCCGCGATGGCGGCGGTCGGCGTCGACGACCCGGCCGCCGCCGTGTACGTCGGGGACCGGCCGTACGAGGACGTCCACGGCGCCCAGCGAGTGGGGATGCGCGCGGTGCTGGTGCCGCACTCCGACATCCCGGCGGACCAGCAGGTGCCGGTGGACGTGGTCCCAGACGCCGTCGTGCAGCGGCTCGGTGACCTGCTCGACGTCGTCGACGCATGGAGCTGACCGACCTCGGCGGCACGACCGTCGCCCTGCTGCTGCTCGCCGCGCTCACCGCCGGCTGGGTCGACGCCGTCGTCGGCGGTGGCGGGCTGGTGCAGCTGCCCGCGCTGCTGCTCGTCCCCGGGGTCACGCCGCTGCAGGCGCTCGCCACCAACAAGCTGGGCAGCATCTGCGGGACCGCGACCAGCAGCGTCACCTACTACCGCCGCGTGCGCCCGGACCTGCGGACCGCCGTGCCGATGGCGGCGCTGGCGCTCGGGGGGT
>JBMOMI010000180.1:0-6754 GCA_049325235.1 Actinomycetota bacterium
GCTCACCCGGGCCGACGTCGTCCTCGACGGGCTCGTCGGCATCGGCGGGACCCCGGGGCTGCGGGACCGCGCCGCCGCCCTGGCCGCCCAGCTGCCGCCGACGGCCGCGGTGGTCGCCGTCGACCTGCCGAGCGGTGTCGACCCGGACACGGGGGAGACCCCGGCCGCGCACGTCCGCGCCGACCTGACGGTGACCTTCGGCACCGCCAAGCCGTGCCTGCTGCTGCCGCCGGCCAGCCGGGCGGCCGGCCGCGTGCACGTCGTCGACATCGGGCTGGACCCGCAGCAGCTCGGCCCGGCCGCCGTGGAGCGCCTCGAACCGGTCGACGTGGCGGGCCGCTGGCCCGCGCCCGGGCCGCTCGACGACAAGTACTCCCGCGGGGTCCTCGGTGTGGTCGCCGGCGGGTCGCTCTACACCGGCGCCGCGGTGCTGTGCGTCGGCGCCGCCGTCCGCGCCGGTGCCGGCATGGTCCGCTACCTCGGGCCCGGGGCGCCGACCGACCTGGTGCGCGCCCGTTGGCCGGAGGTGGTCCCCGGCCCGGGACGGGTGCAGGCGTGGGTCCTCGGGCCGGGCGTCGACCCCGTGGACGGCGACCAGCGGCAGGCCGTCGAGGACGCCCTGGCCTCCTCCGAGCCCTGCGTGGTGGACGCCGGCGCCCTCGAGCTGCTGCCCGAGCGGCCCCGTGACGCGCCCACCCTGCTCACCCCGCACGCCGGGGAGCTGGCGCGACTGCTGGCCGCCCGCGGCGCCGCCGTATCGCGGGCGGACGTCGAGGCCCGGCCCGCCTACCACGCCCGGCTCGCCGCCGAGACGACCGGCGCCACCGTGCTGCTCAAGGGGTCGACCACGCTCGTCGCCGACCCCGGCGGCCCCCTCCGGGCCCAGCCGGACGGGCCGCACTGGCTGGCCACTGCCGGCTCCGGGGACGTCCTCGCCGGCCTGGCCGGCACCCTGCTGGCCGCCGGACTGGACCCGCTGGACGCCAGCAGCCTGGCCGTCGTCGTCCACGGCACCGCCGGGCACCTCGCCTCCGCGGGCGGCCCGCTGTCCGCCGGGTCGCTGCTGGACGCCGTCCCGGCCGCGGTCCGGACGCTCCTCGGCGGTGCTGCCGCGCCGCGGGCCGGCGCCTGGGACACTGTGTCCTGATGTCCGCACCCGTCTCCGCCGAGCAGCTCACCGGTTACGCCGGCGAGGTCGTGGTCGACCTCGACGCGATCGCGGCCAACGTGGCGGCGCTCGCCGGGCACGCGCCCACGGCGCAGGTGATGGCCGTGGTCAAGGCCGACGGGTACGGCCACGGGCTGCTCCCGGCGGCGCGCGCCGCCCTCGCCGGTGGCGCCACCTGGCTGGGGGTCGCCCAGGTCGCCGAGGCGCTGGCCCTGCGGACCGGCGGGATCGACGCACGGATCCTGTGCTGGCTGTACGCCCCCGGCGGCGACCTCGCGGCCGCGGTCCGGGCGGACGTCGACGTGTCGGTCGCCGCGCGGTGGGCGCTCGAGGAGGCGGTCGCGGCCGCGGCGGACTCCGGCCGGACGGCGCGCATCCACCTCAAGGCGGACACCGGGCTCGGCCGCGGCGGCTGCATGCCGAACCGCTGGCCCGACCTCGTGGACGCCGCGCTCGCGGCCGAGGCGGACGGCGCCGTCCGGGTCGTCGGGGTCTGGTCGCACCTGGCCTTCGCCGACGCGCCGCAGCACCCGACCGTGCGCCGGCAGGCGGAGGTGTTCGCCGACGCGGTCGCCGTCGCCACCGCCCGGGGCGCGGACCTCGAGGTACGGCACCTGGCGAACTCGGCCGCCGTGCTGACCACGCCCGACGTCCACCTCGACCTGGTCCGCCCGGGGCTGGCGGTGTACGGGCTGTCGCCGGTCCCCGGCCTCGGCGACCCGGCGTCCTACGGCCTGCGACCGGCGATGACGGTGCGCAGCCGCGTCGCGCTGGTCAAGCGTGTCGGGGCCGGCCAGGGCGTGTCGTACGGGCACACGTACACCACGGCCGAGCCGACGACGCTCGCCCTGGTGCCGCTCGGGTACGCCGACGGGGTGCCGCGGCACGCCTCCGGGGCCGGGCCGCTGTCCGTCGGCGGGCGCCGGCACTCCGTCGCCGGCCGCGTCTGCATGGACCAGGTGGTCGTCGACCTGGGCCCGGACGGCGGTGACGTCCGCGAGGGCGACGAGGTGGTCCTCTTCGGCCCGGGGGACGACGGTGAGCCCACCGCGCAGGACTGGGCCGAGGCGGCCGGCACGATCAGCTACGAGATCGTCGCCCGGATGAGCAGCCGCCTGCCGCGGCGTTACACCGGTGAGGTCCCACGATGAGGCGAGCCGGTCTGCTGTCGCTCGGCGTCGGCCTGGCCGCCGCCGGGGTGGGCGCCGTCCTCGGGACCGCCGCCGAGCGGCTCGCGGTCGGGCGCCCGCTGCTCGCCCGGGGCGACGACTCCCGCTCCGGGGACTACGCGCAGGGCCAGCCGCTGGGGGCGCTGCACGCGCCGCCGGTCGCGGTCACCGCCGACGACGGCATCGTGCTGTACGCCGAGGTCGACGAGCTGCCGGACGGCGCGGAGGCTGACGTCACCGTCGTCTTCAGCCACGGCTACTGCCTGAGCCTGGACTCCTGGCACTTCCAGCGGGCGGCGCTGCGCGGCCGCTACCGGATGGTGTTCTGGGACCAGCGCGGGCACGGCCGCTCCCAGCGCGGGCCCGAGGACTCGGCCAACGTCGACCAGCTCGGACGCGACCTGGCGCGGGTCGTCGAGGCCACGGCGCCCACCGGCCCGCTCGTGCTGGTCGGGCACTCGATGGGCGGCATGACGGTGATGTCGTACGCGGCCCACCACCGCGACGAGTTCGGCAAGCGCGTGGTCGGCGCGGCGCTCGTGGGCACCAGCTCCGGCGGCCTGTCGAGCGTCGACTTCGGCCTCAACCGGGTCGGGCTGGCCGTGCAGCGGGTCGGCCCGGCGGCGCTGTCCCTGCTGGCCCGCCGTCCCGGCCTGGTGGAGCGCGGACGCCGCATCGGGTCGGACCTGGAGCAGGTGCTCGTCCGCCGGTTCTCCTACGCCTCGGACGTCGACGAGGAGCTCGTCCGGTTCACCGCCGACATGATCGCCAACACGCGGATCGAGGTCGTCAACGACTTCTTCCCGGCGTTCAGCGCCCACGACAAGCGGGAGGCGCTGGCCGCCCTGGACGGGATCGAGACGCTCGTCCTCGTCGGCGACGAGGACCTGCTCACCCCGGCCGCCCACAGCGAGGACATCGTTCGCCTCGTGCCGCACGCCGAGCACGTCGTGGTCCGCGACGGCGGGCACCTCGTCATGCTCGAGCACCCCGAGGTGGTCACCCCGCACCTGCAGGCGCTGGTCGAGCGGGCGCGGCGGGCGGCACTCCGGTCGGGTGACGCGGCTGCCCGGGGCACGTCCGGACGCCGTACCGTGAACGGTGGACGCCGACAGCGCGCATGAGCACTGCAGGAGGTGACGTGGTCGGAGCGCACCGTGCGGACGCGCCCGCCGTCCAACCGGGAGACGACTGCACCGTGCTGGCCGCCACCCCGGCGGACATGCGGGAGCTGGGACGCCGTGTGGCGGCTCTGCTGGAGCCCGGCGACCTCGTCGTGCTGACCGGTGACCTCGGTGCGGGCAAGACGACGTTCACGCAGGGCATCGGGGAGTGCCTGGGGGTGCGTGGGCAGGTGACGTCCCCGACGTTCGTCATCGCCCGCGTGCACCCGTCGACGACCGGCGGGCCCCCGCTGGTGCACGTCGACGCCTACCGGCTCAGCAGCATCGAGGAGGTCGACGACCTCGACCTCGACGCGACGCTGGCCGAGTCGGTCACCGTGGTCGAGTGGGGCGAGGGTCTCGTGGAGGACCTGGCCGCCGACCGGCTCGAGGTGCGGTTGCGGCGTCCCCGCGGTGACGAGGACGGCGAGCCGCCCGCGGGCGGCGGGGTGGAGCCGCGGACCCTGCAGCTCGTCGGCGTCGGGGAGCGGTGGAAGGGCGTCGCCCTGCCCGGGGCGTGCTGACCGGCGTATAGCCTGCGGTGCCGTGCTGCTGCTCGGGATCGACACGTCCGCCGCCGTCAGCGCGTGCGTGCACGACGGGGAACGGGTGCTCGCCCACGAGACGGCGTACGACCCGCGGCGGCATGCCGAGCTGCTCGCGCCGATGGTGACCGAGGTGCTGGCGCGGGCCGTGGTCGACCGGTCGCAGCTGACCGGGATCGCGGTCGGCGCCGGGCCCGGTCCGTTCACCGGGCTGCGCGTCGGGCTCGTCACCGCTCGCACCCTCGGGCTCGTGCTCGGTGTGGACGTGCACGGCGTGTGCAGCCTGGACGCGCTGGCCGCCGAGGCGCTGGAGCGGGACCCGGGGATGCTGGGAGAGGGGTTCGTCGTCGCCACCGACGCCCGCCGCCGCGAGGTGTACTGGGCCCGCTACGACTCCGGTGGTGCCCGCGTCGACGGCCCCCACGTCGGGCCGGCCGCGGACGTGGCGCGGGACGGCTTGCCGGCCGTCGGGCGGGGAGCCGTCGCCTACCGGGAGGCGCTGCCGGGCCCCGACGGGCCGCTGGACGCGGGCGCCGGGCACGTCGCCGCCCTCGTCGCGAGAGGGCTCGCCGGCGGGCCGGTCGAGCTGTTGGCGCCCGAGCCGCTGTACCTGCGCCGCCCGGACGCGGCCCCGCCCGGCGCACGGAAGCCGGTGCTGCGCTGACGGAGGCGGAGCGCCGTCGCGCGCTGCGCCGGATGAAGGCGGTCGCCGCCGGGCTGCTGGTGCTGGCGGCCGTCGTCTACGTAGTGGCGCGACGCGCCGAGGACGCCGGAGCGCCGCCGTGGGTGGGGTTCGTCCGGGCCGCCGCCGAGGCCGGCATGGTCGGCGGGCTCGCCGACTGGTTCGCGGTCACGGCGCTGTTCCGCCGCCCGCTCGGCCTGCCGATCCCGCACACCGCGCTCGTGCCGACGCGCAAGGACGCGCTCGGGGACTCGCTCGCCGACTTCGTCGGCACCCACTTCCTCGCCGAGGACGTCGTCCGCGACCGGTTGCACTCCGCGGGCGTCGCGGGCCGTGTGGGCCGGTGGCTGGCGCGGCGGGACGGCGCGGAGCGGGTCACCGCGGAGGCGGCCACCCTGGCTCGCGGCGCCCTCGTCGTCCTGGGCGACGACGACGTCCAGGAGCTGCTCGAGCGGACCCTGGTCCGCCGGCTGTCCGACGTCCCCGCCGGGCCGGCGGCCGGACGCCTGCTCGCCGGGGTCGTCGCGGACGGGTCGCACCACGGGCTGGTCGACGCCGTCGCCGACCACGCCGTGGCGTGGCTGCAGCACCACGCCGAGGACGTGGAGGCGGTCGTGCGGGGGCAGGCGCCGTCGTGGTCGCCGCGGCTCGTCGACGATCTGGTCGCCGCGAAGGTGTACGCCGAGGTGCTGCGGTTCGCGACCGCGGTCCGGGACGACCCCGACCACCCGCTGCGGCGGTCGCTGGACGCCTGGCTGGCGGCGCTCGCCGCCGACCTGGGCTCCGACCCCGCGGTGATGGCGCGGGCGGACGCGCTGCTCGGCCGGCTGCTGGACCACCCCCAGGTCCGGACGTCGCTGGGCGAGCTCGGCGCCACGGTGCGCCGGCTGGTGCTGGAGGCGGTCGAGGACCCGGACTCCGAGCTGCGCCGCCGGGCGAGCGCGATGGTGGCGGACCTGGGCGCCCGGCTCGCCGCGGACAGCGAGCTCCGGGAGAAGGTCGACCGCTGGCTGGCCGACGCCCTCGTGCACGTGGCGACGAACTACTCCGCCGAGCTGACCGCGGTGATCACCGAGACCGTGCGCCGGTGGGACGGCCGGGAGGCGGCGCGGCGGATCGAGCTGGCGGTCGGGCGCGACCTGCAGTTCGTGCGCGTCAACGGCACCGTCGTCGGCGCGCTCGTCGGGCTCGCCCTGCACGCGGTCGGCCTGCTCCTCTGACCCACCCCCTCCGTGATCATGCACTCCGCCGTGATCAAGGAATCCGGGTTCCCTGGACGGGTGCGCCCAGGGCGGGGCTTTCGGCCCGTCCGGGCGGGTCCGACGCCCGTGGCGGGGGCGACGACGCGCCGTCCAGCCTGGGCCCTGGGGGACACCGAGTGGAGGGGGTGCTCGCACCATGCGACGCAGAGCGCTGGTGCTCGTCGGTGCCGCGGCGACCCTGCTGCTGGCCTCGTGCGCGGCGCAGGTGAACCCGGACGCGACGGCCGGTGAGGAGTTCGGCTTCTGGTACGGCCTGTGGCACGGGCTGATCCTGCCGGTGACGTTCGTCGTGTCGCTGTTCAACGACACGGTGGGCATCTACGAGGTCGACAACAACGGCAACTGGTACAACTTCGGCTTCCTCATCGGCGCCGGTGGGATCGGTCTGCCCGGATTCCTCACCGGCCGCCGCCGCAGCAGGTGACTCAGCTGGCGCCGTCCACCAGTCTGGCGGCCACGTCGGGGACGAAGGTCTGCATCTCCTTGGGTGACCGGCGGTAGCCCGTCGGTGCCGGGCGCTTCGGCAGCGTCAGCGGCACCCGCTGGACGTCGGTGAACGGGATGCTCTGCAGTAGGTGGCTCATCATGTTGATCCGGGCGCGCCGCTTGTCGTCGGCCTCGACGACGTACCACGGGGATTCCGGGATGTCGGTGTGCACGAACATCTGGTCCTTGGCGCGGGAGTAGTCCTCCCACCGCACGATGGACTCCAGGTCCATGGGGGAGAGCTTCCAGCGGCGCATCGGGTCCTTCAGCCGGGAGGCG
>JBMOMI010000181.1:0-6733 GCA_049325235.1 Actinomycetota bacterium
CTGGTGGTCGGCTTCAGCACCACCATTCAAGTCCCAAGGACCACACCAGTCACAGGCGCCACACCGTGTCAGTGATCACCAAAACCGCAGGTCGCACGCCCAATCAGCCGACTTTGCCGAGGCCCTGCGGGACCCACCGACGTGGCGCGCCGAGTGGGCCCATGACCGGCAAGCCAGGGGGTCCCATGAACCTAGCAGAAGACCGCTCAGAGCGGTCCCATGCTCATGGCAGGCGACAACGATCCGCTGGCGAGGGTGGACAGGCAGGGGGCGACCACCGCTGCGCACCGAGACGATGGGCACGATCAACACCGGACTGCTCGCGGGTCAAGTCGGAGGGCGGGCGAACCGTGGAAGAAGCAGGCATGCGCCACTCTGGCCCCAGCAGACACATCAGTCACGTCGGCGTGTAGGCGTTACCGCACGCTTTCCCAACATGTTTCTTGCTGTTAGCAGAACCTGTCATGCGTCCGGCACGGGGTGTAGGCAAAGATGGGAGCACGATGTCGAACCGTGGAGGAGCGCAGACGCCGCTTCCATAGCCGTGCCGGCGTCCGGGACTACAGGAGTCGCGGCCATGGCCGCGACCTCCGGTGACGGGCCGACCCCGCCCTCACGGGTCGAGGCCGGCGAGGGCGCGTGGCCGACGCAGCCAACCGGCCAGTGATGGGAGGAGCTTCGATGGCCAGCACCGATCTCATGGGCGACCGCAGGATAGCGGTCGTGTCCGGATTCGTATCCGAGGAGGACGCGCTGTACCTCAGGGAAGGGGATGCGTCGTCTTCGTCACTGTCGGCGATCCTGGCGTCATTGGCGCGAAGCGGGCTCCGGGCCGCGCACCTCGACCCAACGCGAGGCGACTTCGTCGCCGCGGTGCGCGATGTCGACGTGGTATTCCTCAACGTCCACGGCCCCTATGGCGAGGATAGTCGAATCCAGGGCTTGCTCGACTACCTGTCGATCCCGTATGTAAACTCCGGCGTCTGCGCCAGCGCTGTCGGCATGGACAAGCTCGTGACGAAGGCGGTCTTCAACTACCTTGACATCCCTACACCGCAGGCAACGCCGGTAATCGACAGAAGCAGGATCGAGGCCCTGGCAGACACTATTGAGGTTCCCTGCATGCTCAAGGCGACGAAGGGCGGGAGTAGTGTCGGGATTGAACTGATTGAAGAGCGCGAGGCCCTCGGAGCCGCGGAGGAACGGATCCGCGAAAGGGGCTTCGAGCGGCTGTTTGTGGAGGACTTCATCGACTGCCGTTCGTTGACGGTCGGTGTGCTGGAGTGGCAGGGAGCACCACTCGCCCTACCTGCTCTAGAGACCGTCACGGAGCGGCCGTTCTACGACGAGCTCGCCAAACTCAACGGAGGGGACGAGTCTCAGACCTGGTACCGCGAGCCGGTCGATGTGTCCGAGGCCGCCATGAAGGCCATGCGGGTCCACAGCGAGCGGATCTACGAGTTTCTCGCGTGTCGCGGCGCGGTGCGGGTCGACTTCATGGTCGACGCGGACAATCGCGTGTTCGCGCTGGAGATCAACACCGCGCCGGGGCTCCAGCCGCACAGCAACTTGCCCATGGCGGCTGCATTGCGGGGGATCGGGTATGACGACCTCATCCTCGCGCTGCTCGACCAGGCCTTCTACCGCGGCAATCGGGTGCCCTGGGCGGCCTCCAGATGATGCCGCGAGGGGACTGGTTCGTCGCGATAGAGCTTCACATCCTTCTCACCGCCCGCGGTACCGGCACGACGTACGGCCAAGCATTTCCGGCACCGGGCCCTGCGGCGCTGGCTAGCGCCCGCCGCCGCGGGTTGCGCACGGCCGTCGCCGTGAGGCGCCGCGACTACTACGCGGCGGACCTCAACGAGCTGGTCGACGAGTGGCTGCCTTGTGACACCCGTGACCCGGTCGCGGTGGGACGCGCAGTGGCAGAACTCCCCGGTCAGGTTGCAGCCGTGCACAGCTTCGTGGACACTTTCGTCGGGACCGCCGCCGCCGTGAACCGGTTGCTCGGCCTGCGTGGCGCCGACCCGCTAGCGCCTGGTCTGGCGAGGAACAAGGCGGTTGCCCGGGCGGCGCTCGAAAGGGTCGGGCTCGACCCAGTCCGTTACGGCACTCTCGCGGTGGATGCCGACGAACTGCGCTCCCCGATCGGCTACCCCTGTATCGCCAAGCCGGTCGACGGTGCGGCGAGCTGGGACGTCCGGCTCGTCGATGACGACGCCGAAGTCGTCGCCCTGGCCAGGGCCCATGCGAGCCGCGACTACGGCCGGGGCGTCCGCCAGCGAGGCGAGTTGATCTTCGAAGAGTACCTACATGGCCCGCTGTGGAGTGTGGAGGGCTGGGTCGCCGACGGGATCGTTGACGTCTTCGGCTGGACCGACCGCGTCCAGGCGAGCCCGCCGGACTTCGCCGAGCTTAGCTTCGGGTTTGCCGGAGACCCTCCGTGCCCCGACGCCAGTTCATGGGCAGAACGCACTCTGGCTGCCCTGGGTTACGACTTCGGGCCGTTTCACCTCGAGGTAATCCTGACCCAGGACGGCCTGCGTCTACTCGAGCTCAACCCACGCCTGGTGGGTTGCGGAGCACATTCGTGCCTGTCGCTCGCTAGCGGCGTGGATGTGGTGGACCACGTAGTCGGCCGACTGCTCGGTGATGAGGTCCCGCCGGTCCGGGCGACGTGTGCGGCTACGGCCCACATGATCGTCAGCGGCCGGTCGGGCGTGCTCAAAGAAGTCCGTGGGACCGAGACCATGATTACTCACCCAGGCTTTGTCGGGGCGCTCCTCACCGTGTCGCCTGGTGACGCACTGGACAACACACTGAGCTCCAACGCGGCACACCTCGGGTATGTCATCGCTGAGGGCAAAGACCGCCCGCAGGCGAACCAGCGTGCGCGAGAGGCCGCAGAGACCTTGGAACTGGTCGTGGGCACGAAGCTGTCCATGGGGTCGTAGCCCATGCCCGCATCCCTATCTCGGGTCGGACGGTTGCTCATGCCGCCCACCGGCGTCGAGAAGTACGCCGTCGCCAACCTCGTCGCGACCACCGGAACCGGGATAACGCTGAGTGTGGGCGTGCTCTACTTCATCACGATCGTCGAACTGCCGACGGCGACGGTGGCAACCGCCTTGACGACCGGTGCGTTGATCGGCCTTGCCGCCATGCCGGCCGTTGGACGCGTGGCCGGAGTATTCGGAGCCAAGCCGGTCTACCTCGGCCTGCTGGGCCTGCAGGCCCTGGCGCTGACGACCTGGCAGATGGTCACCGGCCCAGCGAGTGCTTTCGCCGCCCTTGCGGTGAGCCTGCTCGCCGAGCGGGGGATCAACGCGGTTATCGGCGGTTTCGTCGCCGAGCTGCCGATCTCCCCCACAGGCCGGGCTCGAAGCCGGGCATACCTCCGCTCCGTCACGAACGTCGGGTTGGCCCTCGGTGGCGCGCTTGGTGGCGCTGGGCTCGCCTGGGGCAGTCCGGTCGCCCTTCACGCCGCTGTAGCCTTGGCCGCCGGGATGCCCCTCGGGGCCGCGCTGATTGTGGTGAGAGTCCCCGTACGAGGTGCTAGAACTCAGGGCACGGCCCGGCCGGCCGCTCGCGTGCTACGGGACCGTCGCTACGTCGTGCTGGCCGCAACCAACGGTGTTATGGCCATCCACCTCGACGTGCTCTCCGTGGGCCTCCCCCTGTGGCTAACGCTGCACGACCACATTCCACGCTGGGTCGCAGGCGCCGCAGTGGGGCTGAACGCAGCGCTGGTCGCCCTGCTTCAGGTCTCTACCACCCACCGGGTGCAGCGGGGGGTGACGCGCGTCGCCGCCCGGTTCGCCGGTGCCGCTCTCGCGGGTGCGCTACTGCTACTCGCGGTCATCGGGGAGGCGACTCCGATCGGCTGGATCCTAACCCTCCTCCTAGTCTGGATCGTGCTGCTGACTGTGGCGGAGCTCATCCAGTCGGCTGTGGAGTTCATCGTGTCGTACGACGCCGCACCGTCGTGGGCCCACCCCGAGTACCAGGCCGCATATGCCCTGGGTCGGGGTACGATTCGGGCGCTGGCCCCAGTGATGTTCGCGCTCGTGGTCCCGCTCGGGCTCGTCGGGTGGGTCGCGCTGGCTGCCGCTAGCCTTGCCGCCGCGCTGCTGCACAGCCGGTTCGTCCCCGAACCCGTAACCGAACCCGGGATCACGGAGGTGGCCGCATCATGACAGGCAACCCGGCTCGGGCCGGCTGGGTTCGGTTTCCCCAGCACTTCCACCTGCTGAGCGGTGAGCCCGAGAGCCACTCTGCCCTCACGGCCGAGGAGAAGGCCGCCTGGAGCGATCGGACTTGCGGGCTCGCCTCGCTGCGGACAATCCTGGCGTACCACCGGCTGCCCGTCCCCAGCCAGACAGAGCTCCTGAGCACAGCCATCGAGAGCGACTACTTCACCGACCGTGGGATCCTGCATACCGGCCTCAGCGAGTTAGCGACCAGTCACGGGCTAAGCGGCCACGCCGTGAAGGTCGCCGACGTGCGCGAGTTGTTCGACTTGGCCGACCGCGGCTACCCCTCGATCGTGTCAGTCGCCCACAAGCTGCCGAGCGACGGCCGGCGGGGAGGACACCTCGTGGTCGCGACCGGCACTGTCCCCGGGAGCGATGACGTCTGGTTCGTCGACCCATCGCGCTGGGGCCGCAGGAACAGCCAGGTCCCGGTCGATCGCTTTGCCGCCTCGTTCAGCGGCCGCGCGATCCTCTACTGGCCCACCGCCGGTCCGCGTCCAACGCTGCCGACACAGCCGGACGGGTCGCGGGCGGCGCGGTGTTGAGGATCCTGGAGGCACGTGGGCAACTCCGAGCCGTAGCAGCCGATTCAGTTTCGGAGATACCGGCCGACGCCTGGGACGCGCTGGCGGCCGGGTCCTTCTACGCCGGTCACGCTTGGGCGACCTATCAGGAGCGAGATCCCGACTGTGAGTCATGGGTTGTCGCGGTGCTCGACGGCGACCAGATGATCGCGGCCTCGACGCTCCACTTGGTCCTGCGCGAGGGCAACCCTGCCTACGACCTGGCGGGGCGGCTGGGCGCCGAACGCGACCCAGGCGTCCCCATTCTGTTGTGTGGGAACAGACGCGGCTACGACAACCGGCTACTGGCGGCACCAGGCCGCGCTGATGGGGTCTCGCTGCTTTGGAGTGCGCTCCGCGGCGAGGCAGACCGCGTCGAGTGCGATGCGGCGTGGTGGCCATTCCTCGACGACGCGTCGGCCACAACACTCAGCCGGTTGTCTCCTGCCGGGTCGTCTTGGCTGCTGGATATGGGGGCCGTCTTTGACCTGGTCGGGGACACGTTCGAGGACTTCGTCGGGAGCCGAAGCAAGTCACAGCGCGAGCGGATCCGCAAGGATCGGCGCCTGTTCGAGCGCTCCGGCCGGACCATCTGCGAGCCCGCGCCCACCTCCCACATCCGGGAAGTGTCCGAGCTGGTGGCGAACGTAGAAGGCCGGCACGGCAAGCCGTCGGAGGTTTCCCGCATCTCCCGCCTGCTCCGCGACCAACTCTGCGACGTCGGAGCCGCCGCCTCGCTCATTGCCTGCTTCGACGGTGACGATATGGTGGCCTGTTCGCTGAACTTCGTGTCGTCGGCGGAACTCGCGGTCCGGGTCGCAGGCCTGGCAGCCTCCAACAACGGCAGGGCACGTGAGTACTTTGAGACCGTCTACTACCGGTCGATCGAGCGCGCCTATGCCTTGAAGCGGCCGGTAGTGCACCTCGGCACGGGCGCCCTGCAGGCTAAGCAGCGTCGCGGCGCTACGCTCAGGGCGCTGTGGGCCGTGCCACTGCTGGACACCATGCCATGGTCGGTGAAGGAACCCGAGGAACAAGCGCGAAGGGTGCTGCGGTCGCTCGACATGAATGAAGGGGTCCCTGCTGGCCGATGCCGGTCTCCGCTGCTCGCAACGTTGGACGCCTGATGAGGGCATGGCCAAGGCCAGATGGGCCACCCGCCCACCCAACCCGCCACGACCGGACCACCCAGCCCCCGACGGGAGCGACCGAGGACTTCGAACTGGAAGAGCCGGGCAGGCCGGCGGTATACCGCTGCCCGCGACCCCGACCAAGACGGCGACAAACGACCGCTACCGCATCAACACCGGTGGACCGGGGCTCAAAGGAGATTAGCCCTCACCGTCGACTTCCCGGAAGGCCAGGATGGCGGCCCGGGGGGCCAGCCCATGGGACCGGCGGATCTCCGCCTCGCGGAACCGCCGCTGGTCCTCGGCCGACTCGGGCAGGACCGGGGGCACCTCCCGGGGTCGCCCGGCGGCGTCGAGGGCCACGAAGACCAGGTAGGCGGTGGTCACCCGCTGCGGGGGGACCCCGGCCTGGTTCCACGGCTCGGCCAGGACCCGCACCCCGACCTCCATCGAGGTCCGCCCGGCCCAGCTGACCTGGGCGTGCGCGTGCACCAGGTCCCCCACCCGCACCGGCTGAACGAAGACCATCTCGTCCATGGCGGGCGCTCCGCGAGGTGACAGTCGGCGTGACGTTGGACCGATTTGCGCGACCCAGGGGGCCGCTGCGACGGTACCGGTATGGCCAGGTGGGTGCCCGGCAGGGGCCGTGACGCCGCCGACGACCCGACGCAGGTGCTCGCCGGGGTGGACCCGGCGCCCACCCGGATCATCCTCCCCCGGGTCCCCCCGGGCCGGCCCGCCGGTCGCCAACCGCCCCCCGGCCGGCGCCGCTGGCCGCGCCGGC
>JBMOMI010000182.1:0-6689 GCA_049325235.1 Actinomycetota bacterium
AGATCCGCACCTCGTCGTAGGCGGTGTCGACCTGCACGCGCCGGCCGCGCGGCAGCATCGTGCCCACCACGTCGTGGTAGTGCACGGTGGGGCCGGTGCTCGGGCGGCAGTGGGCGACCGCGACGAAGCCGCTGCCGTCGCGCACCGGCACCCACAGCACGAGGTCGGCGAACGACAGGTCGCTGAGCAGCTGCCAGTCCCCGACCAGGAGGTGCAGCCACTCCTCGTCGCCGGGTGCGAGGTCGCAGTGCTGGCGCACGAGGTCGGTCAGCGTCGACACGGGGTGACCCTAGACCGCCCGGTGGGGGGCGTTGCTCCAATCCCGGTTTGGCACAGGGTGGCCCTGTGCCAAACCTATTGGCGCGGGGCCACCCTGTACCAAGGCGGGCGGGTCAGCTGGAGCCGGACCGGATCACGCCACGCAGCAGGCGAAGCGCCACGGACAGCGACGCCAGGTCACCCTTCTCGAGGCGCTGCACGTCCTCGATGGTCTGCTTGACGCGAGCGAGCTGGCCGGCGTTGCCGTTCTCCCACGCCAGGACGCGCTGGAGCGGGTCGTCCGGCTCGGTCTGGGCGAGCACCGAGCGCGTCAGCGCCTCCATCGCCGCGTACATGTCGTCGCGCAGGGCGCCGCGGGCGAGCGCCTCCCAGCGGTTCTGCCGGTCCAGCTCGGCGATCCGCCGGAGCATGACGTCGGCGCCGTACCGCTCGGACAGCACGAAGTACAGGCGCGCCACCTCGTCGGCGTCGGCACCGTCCAGCGAGGCGGTCTCCACGACGTCCAGCAGGGAGAACTCGTCGAGCAGGCCGGCGTACCGCCAGGCCAGCTCCTCCGGCACCCCCTGGGACATCATCCGCTCGGCCTGCTCGGTGAGGCGCTCCTTCTCCGAGCCGACGAGCAGCTCGCCCATCCGCCCCCGCCAGCGCTCGACCACCGCGCCGAACCGCCCGATCTCGCGGGCGACGTCGAAGTCGTCGCGGAGGTTCTGCAGGAACCACCGGGTCGAGCGGTCGAGCAGCCGCCGGAACTCCAGGTACAGCGTCGTCTGGACGTCGGTCGGCACGACCGCGTCGAGGGCCTCCACCGCACGGACGTAGCCGTGCAGCCCGAAGATCTCGCGGCAGACCGCGTAGGCGCGCGCGACGTGGTCCGCGCCGGCCCCGGTCTCCTCCATCGCCCGGTAGGCGAACGTGATGCCGCCCCGGTTCACGATCTCGTTCACCAGGCAGGTGGTGACGATCTCGCGACGCAGCGGGTGGTCCGCCAGCCGGTCGTCGTAGCGCTCGACCAGGAGCGTGGGGAAGTAGTCGCGCAGCACCCGTTGGAACCACGGGTCGTCCGGGAGCCGCGTCCCGAGCAGCGCGTCCGCGAGCGTGATCTTCGCGTAGGCCACCAGGACGCTGAACTCGGGCGACGTCAGTCCCAGCCGGTTCTCGATCCGCTCGGCGATCTCGGCGTCCGAGGGCAGGTACTCCAGCGCCCGGTCGAGCTTGCCGTCGGCCTCCAGCGACCGGATGAACCGCTGGTGCACCGGCAGCATGTTGCGTGCCTGCCGCCGGGCGTTGCCCAGCAGGACGTTCTGCTCGTAGTTGTCGCGCAGCACGAGCTCGGCGACGTCGTCGGTCATGTCCAGCAGCAGCCGGTTGCGCTGCTTGGGAGTGAGGTCGCCGTCCGCGACGATCGCGTCCAGCAGGATCTTGATGTTGACCTCGTGGTCGGAGCAGTCCACGCCGGCGGAGTTGTCGATCGCGTCGGTGTTGATCCGGACGCCGCTGCGCGCGGCCTCGATCCGCCCGCGCTGGGTGAGGCCGAGGTTGCCGCCCTCGCCGACCACCTTGACCCGCAGGTCGCGGCCGTCGACGCGGATCGCGTCGTTGGCCTTGTCGCCGACGTCGGCGTGGGACTCGGCGGACGCCTTGACGTACGTGCCGATCCCGCCGTTCCACAGCAGGTCGACCGGTGCCTCGAGGATCGCCCGCATCAGCTCCGCCGGCGTCAGCTTGCGGACGTCGCTGCCGAGCCCGAGCGCGGCGGCCACCTGCGGGCTGACCGGTACGGACTTGGCGGTGCGGGGGTACACACCGCCGCCCTCGCTGATCAGGGAGCTGTCGTAGTCGGCCCACGACGAGCGGGGCAGCTGGAACAGCCTGCGGCGCTCGGCGAAGGAGGCGGCGGCGTCCGGGTTCGGGTCGAGGAAGATGTGCCGGTGGTCGAACGCGGCCACGAGCCGGATGTGCTCCGACAGCAGCATGCCGTTGCCGAACACGTCACCGCTCATGTCGCCGATGCCGACGACGGTGAAGTCCTGCGTCTGGGTGTCGACGTCCATCTCGCGGAAGTGCCGCTTGACCGACTCCCAGGCGCCGCGGGCGGTGATGCCCATCGCCTTGTGGTCGTAGCCGACCGAGCCGCCGGACGCGAACGCGTCCCCGAGCCAGAAGCCGTACGACTCCGACACCGAGTTCGCGATGTCCGAGAACGTCGCCGTCCCCTTGTCGGCGGCGACCACCAGGTACGTGTCGTCGCCGTCGTGGCGCACGACGCGCGGCGGCGGGGCGACGACCCGGCGCCCGCCTTCCACGACGAGGTTGTCGGTCACGTCGAGCAGGCCGCGGATGAACGTCGTGTAGCAGCGGATGCCCTCGGCCAGCCACGCCTCCCGGTCGCGGGAGGGGTCGGGCAGCTGCTTGCCGACGAAGCCGCCCTTGGCGCCGGTCGGCACGATGACCGCGTTCTTGACCATCTGCGCCTTGACCAGGCCCAGCACCTCGGTGCGGAAGTCCTCCCGGCGGTCGCTCCACCGCAGCCCGCCGCGCGCGACGGCGCCGAACCGCAGGTGCACCCCCTCGACGTGCGGGGCGTACACCCACACCTCGTGCGCCGGCCTCGGCTCGGGCAGGTCCGGCACGCGGGTCGGGTCGAGCTTGAAGGAGACGTACCGCTTCGGCTGCCCCTCCTCGTCCGTCTGGAAGTAGTTGGTGCGCATGCTCGCGGCGATCGCGCCGAGGAACGAGCGGAGGATCCGGTCGTAGTCGAGGCTCTCGACGTCGTCCAGCGCACCGGAGATCTCCTCGACCAGCGCGTCCACGGTCTCCGCCCGCGCGTCGCCGTCCGGCCGGTCGGGGTCGAAGCGCGCCGCGAAGAGGCGCACCAGGGACCGCGTGATCGCCACGTTGGCGAGCAGGCACCGCTCCACGTAGTCCTGGCTGAACGTGGACCCGGTCTGCCGCAGGTACTTCGCGTAGGCGCGGATGGCGACGACCTGCCGCCAGGTCAGCCCGGCCTGGAGCACGAGCGCGTCGAGGCCGTCCGACTCCGTGCGCCCGTCCCACGCGGCCGCGAACGCCTCGGTGAACAGCTCGCGGGCGTCGTCCGCTGCGACCCGGGACGGGAAGCGCAGCCCGAAGTCGTACACGTACGCGGTCGTGCCGTCGCTGCGCTCCAGCTCGTAGGGCCGCTCGTCCACCACCTCGACGCCGAGGTTGCGGAAGAACGGCAGCACGGTCGTCAGCGACAGCGGCGCCCAGCGGAACAGCTTGAAGCGCCGCTCCTCCGGCCCGGCGCCGACCGGCTCGTAGAGGTTCGTGGCGACCCGCCCGTCCAGCATCGGCTCGCCGTCGGTGTCGGCCTGCTCGCTCAGCCGGGCCAGCTGCTCGATCCGCCGCAGGTCGCCGACGGCGACGCGCGCCGCGAAGTCCTCCTTGTAGCCCTCGGGGAACGCGCCGGCCCAGGCACGCATGATGCGCGCCGCCTCCTCCTCGCCGACCTCGGCCCGCAGGGCGTCCGCCAGGTCCTCCTCCCAGGTGCGAGTCGCGTCGACGAGAGCGCGCTCGAGGGCCGCCTCGTCGACGTCTGGGATCTCCGCGCCCGGCGCCACGCGCAGCACGTAGTGCAGCCGGGCCAGCACCGACTCGCTCACGCGTGTCGTGTAGTCGACGGTCACCGCGTCGAACGCGTCGCGCAGCACGTGCTCCATCCGCAGCCGGACCTGCGTGGTGTAGCGGTCGCGGGGCAGGAACACCATCGCCGAGACGAACCGCCCGTAGTCGTCGCGGCGCAGGAACAGCCGGGTGCGCCGGCGCTCCTGCAGCTGCAGCACGGCCATCACGGTCTCGTACAGGTCGTCGACGCTGATCTGGAACAGCTCGTCGCGCGGGTACGTCTCGAGGATCGTCAGGACGTCCTTGCCGGAGTGCGAGTCCGGCGCGAAGCCGGACCGGGCGAGGACGGCGTCCACCTTCGCGTCGATCACCGGCACCCGGCGCACGCTCTCGACGTACGCCGCGGAGGTGAACAGGCCGAGGAACCGCCGCTCCCCCACCACGATCCCGTCGGCGTCGAAGGACTTGACGCCGATGTAGTCGAGGTAGGCCGGGCGGTGGACGGTCGCCCGCGAGTTCGCCTTCGTCAGCACCAGGACGCGCCGCTCCCGGGCCTTGGCCCGTGCCGGCGCCGGCAGGCGGCCGAAGCTGCGGCTGGACCGGCTCTGGTCGTACCGCAGGATGCCCAGGCCGGTCCCCGGGACGGCCGTCAGCACGTCGTCCTCGTCGACCGTGCCCAGCACGTACTCGCGGTACCCGAGGAACGTGAAGTTGTCGTCGACCAGCCACTGCAGCAGCCGGCGCGCCTCGGACGCCTCGTCGTCCAGGCCCTTCGGCGGTGACGACTCGAGCTCGGCGGCGATGCTGCGGGCGGCCTCCCGCATCTTCGGCCAGTCCTCGACCGCGGCCCGCACGTCGTGCAGCACCTCGTGCAGCGAGCGGGTGAGCGCCTCGACGTCGTCCGGGTCGGTCTCCCGGTCGATCTCCAGGTGCATCCACGACTCGACGCGGGCGTCGTCCGGCCACGAGGGGTGGCGCCGGCCGGTGGGCACCGTGGACGCCGACTCGTCGAGCACCTCCAGCAGGTCGCCGGTGACCGTGCGGCGGACGACGAAGGTGGGGTGGACGACGAGGTGGATCCCGCGGTCCTGGCGGGTCAGCTCCGCGGTCACCGAGTCGACGAGGAACGGCATGTCGTCGGTGACGATCTCGACGACCGTGTGCCCGGTGCTCCAGCCGTGCTCGTCGACCGTGGGCGTGTACACCCGCACGTTCGCGGTGCCGTCGACGCGGTGCTTGGCCAGCTGCCAGTGGCTCAGGCAGCAGCCGGCGATGTCGACCGGGTCGCGCTCCTCGAGGTCCTCGTCGGCGACGTGCCGGAAGTAGCGCTGGACGAACGCCCGCAGCTTCTCCTCGGGCAGGTCCGGCCGGCTCGCGGCCTCGACCGCCTCCTCGAGGACCTGCGCTCGCGACTCGTCCACGTGCGTGGTCATGACGGGTGCCACCTCAGCTGTCGAGGACCTGGCGGCGCGCCTCGTTGCGTGCCTCCGTGGCGACCTTAGCGCCGCCCGGCGCCGGTACCGCCCCGGGACCGGGTCACAGGTGCCCGCGCAGCTCCCACAGCAGCGGGAAGTAGCGCAGCGGCAGCCGGCTGCGCAGGTAGGGCGCGCCGGTGGAGCCGCCGGTGCCGGACTTCGTGCCGATCTGCCGCTCCACCATCTGCACGTGCCGGGCCCGCCACTGCGCGGCCCGCTCGTCGTGGTCCAGGAGGCTCTCGGCGAGCTCCCAGACGTCGCCGTACCGCTCCCGGTCGCGGGCGACGGCCAGCAGCGAGGCCCGGACCTCCTCCTCGCTCGCCGTGGCCAGACCGGCGGCGTCCAGGACGGCGAGGAACGCGTCCCACAGCGTCGGCTCGGCGAGCCGGCGCTCCAGGCGGGCCCGCTCGTCGTCGGTGAGGCCGCGGAACCGTTGCAGGAAGGCGGGGTCCTTGGCGCCGGAGAGGAACTCGAGCTCGCGGTACTGCACCGACTGGAAGCCGCTCGCCGGCGCCAGCCGCTCCCGGAACTCCAGGAAGTCCTGGGGGGTCATCGTCTCCAGCACCTCGAGCTGGCCGACGAGGACGCGCTCGACGACGTCGACCCGGTGCAGGAGGTGCCGGGCCCACCAGAGCCGGCCCGCGAACATCGCCTCCCGCACCGCCACGAGGTCGTGCAGCAGCTGGCCGAACCACAGCTCGTACACCTGGTGCACGGTGATGAACAGCAGCTCGTCGTGGGCCGGCGGGTCGGACTGGAGTACCTGCGCCGACAGCAGCTGGTCCAGGCGCAGGTAGCTGCCGTACGTCAGCCGGCCGCCCTGCTCGCCGAAGTGGCGGTCCGCCTCACCGGCCGGCGCGACGTCCTGGGAGGTCATGGCCGCCGAGGGTAGCGCCGTCCACAGGTGCCGGGCGGCGTCCCGCGGGTGTGGACGGCGGAGGGCTAGCCTCACCGTGATGACCGACCAGCGCGAGGCAGCCGCCGCGGCCCAGCGGCTCCGGCACAGCGCTGCCGCCCTCCGGGCCCGCGCCGAACGGCTGCTCGCGGTGGCCCCGGACGCCGGGACCGGCCCGGCCGCCGGCCCGGTGCTCGACGTCCAGGCCGCGGCGGTGCGGGCGCTGCTGCGCCAGGCGGACGAGCTGACCGCGACGGCCGAGCAGCTGGCGGTCGCCGCGGACCGCGCCGGCGTCGTCGAGGTGGACCTGACCCGGCGGGTGCTGCGGCTGGCCCGTCCCGGCGAGGGTGCCGGCGGTCCGGCGGACGGCGCGTGACCGGCCTCGCGGGCGACCCCGCGTCGGTGTCGGCGCTGGCGGCCGAGCTCGCCGGGGCCGC
>JBMOMI010000183.1:0-6673 GCA_049325235.1 Actinomycetota bacterium
GGAGGAGCCCGACGCCGGCGCAGGTGCCTGACGATCCACGTGCACGGACAACCCGTCCGCGATGCGGACACCGGGAAGCGCCCGGACCGGGGTGCGGTTCTCTGCTGACGTGACCGAGAGCCTCATCGTGCGGTTGCTGCTCCTGGTGCTGGCGCTCGCCCTCGCCGCCGCGGCCGGGCTGTGGCTGCGCCGCCGGGACGGCAGGGACCGCGCCGTGACCACCGGCGACGTGCTGACCCCCGCCGAGCTGGGCGGAGCGGCCCTCGGTGAGCGCGCCACGCTGCTGCAGCTGTCCAGCGCGTTCTGCGCGCCGTGCCGCCAGGCCAAGGCGGTCCTCGGGCGCCTGGCCGCCGCCACGCCCGGGGTGGCTCACGTCGAGCTGGACGCCGAGCACCACCTCGACCTCGTGCGCCGCCTCGACGTGCGGCGCACCCCGACGGTGCTCGTGCTGGACGCCGCCGGCCGGGTGGTGCGCCGGGCCTCCGGGGCGCCGACGCCCGAGCAGGCGGCGCACGCGCTCGCCGCGGCCCTCCCGCAGACCGTGGAGGCGCGGCGTGGCTGACCTGGCCCCCGTCGACGTCCGCGCCCCGCGCTTCGGTGCCGGGGTCACGACGGTCGTGCTCGCGCTGGTGCTCGTGCTGGGCGCCGGAGCCGCCGGGATCACGCTGCTCGCCGTCCAGGCCGCGGTCTTCGCGCTCGGCGCCATCGGGCGCAGCCCGTACGCCTGGCTGTTCGCGCGCCTCGTGCGCCCGCGGCTCGGGCCCACCCGGCAGACCGAGGACCCGCGGCCGCCGCGGTTCGCGCAGGCCGTCGGCCTGGCCTTCGCGCTGCTCGGCCTGGCCGGCGCGCTCGCGGGCGTGACGTGGCTGTTCCTGCTGGCGGTGGCGGCCGCGCTGGTCGCCGCGTTCCTCAACGTGGCGTTCGCGTTCTGCCTGGGCTGCGAGATGTACCTGCTGCTCAAGCGCGTGACGGCGTGATGGCAGGTCTCGCCGAGTCGTGATCCGCGCCGGCGGTGGCAGGCTGGCCGGCATGTCCGACGAGCTGTGCTTCACGCCGGCGACGACGCTGGCTGCCATGGTCCGCGCCAAGGAGGTGTCGGCGCGCGAGCTGCTCGACGCCCACCTGGACCGGATCGAGCGCGTCAACCCGCAGGTCAACGCGATCGTCACGCTCGACGCGGACGACGCCCGCCGGCGCGCCGAGGCCGCCGACGAGCTCACCGCGCGGGGGACGACGACCGGCCCGCTGCACGGGCTGCCGGTCGCGCACAAGGACACCCACCTCACCGGCGGGATGCGCACGACCTGGGGCTCGCCGCTGAAGGCCGGCTTCGTGCCCCAGGAGGACGAGCTCGTCGTCGCCCGGCTGCGCGACGCAGGAGCGGTGCGCGTCGGCAAGACGAACACGCCCGAGTACGCGGCCGGCTCCCACACGTTCAACCCGGTGTTCGGCGTCACCCGCAACCCGTACGCCCTCGACCGCAGCGCCGGCGGGTCGAGCGGCGGGTCGGCCGCGGCGCTGGCCGCCGGGCTGGTGCCGGTCGCGGACGGCAGCGACATGGGCGGCTCCCTGCGCAACCCCGCGGCGTTCTGCAACGTCGTCGGGCTGCGCCCCAGCCCGGGTCGTGTCCCGTCGCACCCGACGCTGATGGCGTGGGCGAACCTGTCGGTCCAGGGGCCGATGGGCCGCACCGTGGCGGACGTCGCGCTGTCGCTGTCCGCGATGGCGGGCCCGGACCGGCGCGTCCCGATCTCGCTGGACGACCCGGGCGAGGTGTTCGCCCGGCCCCTCGCCGAGGACCTGCGGGGCCTGACCGTCGGCTGGTCGCCGGACCTCGGCGGCCGGGTGCCGATGGACGCCGACGTGCGGGACGTCGTCCAGCGTCAGGCCGAGGTGCTCGAGGCGCTCGGGGCTCGGGTGGTGGAGGACTGCCCCGACCTGGACGGCGCCGACGAGGTGTTCACCACGCTGCGGGCGCTGCAGTTCGTCACCGCCTACGGGGACGTCGTGCGCAGTCACCCGGACCAGGTGAAGCAGGCGATCCACTGGAACGTCGACGTCGGCCGCAAGCTGACCGCGGCGGACGTCGGACGCGCGGAGGCGTTGCGCACCAAGCTCTTCGAGCGGATCGTGGCCTTCTTCGACCGCTGCGACGTACTGCTGTGCGCCACGACCCAGGTGGCGCCGTTCGACGTCGAGCAGGAGTACCCGGCCGAGGTCGGCGGGCAGGTGCAGGAGGACTACCTGCAGTGGATGCGGTCGTGCACGATCGTCTCGGCGACGACGTGCCCCGCGCTGTCGGTGCCCGCCGGGTTCACGCCCGACGGCCTGCCGGTGGGGCTGCAGGTCGTCGGCCCGCCGCGCGGCGACCTGCGGGTGCTGGACGTCGGGCACGCGTTCGAGCAGGCCACGCAGTACGGCCAGCGCCGCCCACCCCTGCCGTGATCTTGCACTTCGCCGTGATCATGCACGGCTCGTCGAGCGAGCGACGCGGTTGTCGCGCAACGCTTCCCGCAGCTCGTCGTCGTCCATGACGAGGTAGACCAGGCCGCAGTCCTGCGGGCCGGTGACGTTGACCTGGCACAGGGTGCACGGCTCGCCGGGCCGGATCGGGCACCGGGCCTGCGGCGTCCTGCGCTGAGCGCTCACGACCCCGGATCCTCGCTGTGCGGTTTGCCGGACGGCAGGGCCGTTGGTCCTGCGACGCTGGCCTCGTGAGCGAGGGGAGAGCCGTCGAGGACCCCGTGGCCGTCCGCCTGCTCGCGTCGTCCGAGCCGTCGGTGCGGCTCGAGGCGCTCGGCGGCGTCCTCGGTGTGCCTGCGTCCTCGCCGGCGGTGACCGCCGCGCGGGAGGCGGTCCGAGCGAGCCCGCGCGTGGCCCGGCTGCTCTCCGAGCGGATGCCCGACGGCACCATCCCGGTCCACCCGTACCGCGCGAAGTGGTACGGCGCGCACTGGGTGCTCGTCGCCCTCGCCGAGCTGGGCTACCCGCGGGGGGACCAGTCCCTGGTGCCGCTGCGGGAGCAGGTGCTGGGGTGGCTCCTGTCGGAGGAGTACGAGAACGGGCTGGCCGGTCGCGTTCGCGGGCTGCCCAGGATGCACGCGTCGATCGACGGCAACGCCGCCTGGGCGCTGCTCGCGCTGGGGCTCGCGGACGAGCGTGTCGAGCGCCTCGTCGACCGCCTGCTCGGCGCCCAGTGGCCGGACGGCGGCTGGAACTGCGACGCGCGGGCGAGCGGCCGCGCATCGTCCTTCACCGAGAGCCTCGTCCCGCTGCGGGCACTGGTGCTGCACGCGTGCGTCACCGGCAGCGGCGACACCCGGGACGCCGCGACCCGGGCGGCAGACCGCTCAGCGTCTCCGTCACGGTCCACGTCTCGAGCGTCGTCTTCTCGTCCATGCCGCGCCGCAGGCGATCGCGATGACGATCAGCGCGACGGCCATCGACGGGTCCGACTCGAAGCAGCGGCTTGCCGCCCGTCAGTACACGAGCACCCGGGCGTCGTCGGCGAGCGACTCCTCGACGAACACCGCCGAGCCGGCGATCCGGACGCCGGGCAGCAGCGCGTCCTCCGTCAGGCCGCGGCGTGCGGCGCACTGGGAGCACACGGTCACCGACCCGAGCTGCAGCACCGTGTCGAGCAGCTCGCCCGCCGGGGTCGCCTCCGGCAGCGCCAGGTCGCGGGCCGGTGAGCCGGGAACGGCGAACCACGAGCCCTCCCCGGTGAGCCAGAGCGACACGGCGACGCCGGACGCCGCGGCGACCGACGCGACGGTCAGGGCCTGGTTGGCGCGTTCGGGGCCGTCGGCGCCCCACGTGCACTTGACGACGAGTGTGCTGGCCACGGCGCCGTCACGGCTCGTCGTGCAGCACGGCGACGTCGGAGACCAGCGCGATGTGGTCGTGCATGGCCTGGGCGGCGCCCTGCACGTCCCGGGCCCGGATCGCCTCGGCGATGCGCCGGTGCCCGGCGAGTGACGCCGCCGGCCGGTCGGGCTGGGCGAGGGACTCCAGGCGCGTCTCGCGGATGAGGTCGGAGATCTCCCGCATCAGGCGGGCCAGCAGCCGGGAGTGACCGGCCGCGGTGACCGCCGCGTGGAACAGCTCGTCACCCTCGACGCCTCGGCCGCCGGCGTCCACGTCAGCGGCCATGACGTCGAGGGCGGCGTCGATGGCGCGCAGGTCGTCCTCGGTGCGCCGCTGCGCGGCCAGCGCCGCGAGCTTGACCTCGAGCGCCGACCGGGCCTCGATGACGTCGGGGAGCCGGTCGCGGTGGGCGCGAAGGGCGGAGACGACCTGCCGGTCGGTGGCGGGTTCCTCGATGACGACGCCGTCACCGTGCCGGACGGTGATGACCCCGAGGACCTCCAGGGCGACCAGGGCCTGAGCCAGAGAGGCCCGGCTCACGCCGAGCCGGGCCGCGAGCTCCCGCTCGGGGGGCAGCCGGTCGCCGGGCCCGAGGCCGGCCTGGCGGATGTGGTGCAGGAGCTGCTGCACGATCTGCTCGTACAGCCGCTGCCGGGGCACCCGGTCCAGCCGGTTGAACGCCTCCTCCCGCATGGGCACACCCTATTGACAGGCTGGGCCGATCGCCTATTGGCTAGGCCACCAATCCACGCTCCTCCCGGAGGTTCTGCCGTGCCTGACGCCCGTGAGCCCGGCCCGCTGGCGGGCATCGTCGTCATCGACCTGACCCGCGCTCTCGCCGGGCCGCACGCCGGCATGATGATGGGTGACCTGGGCGCCCGGGTGATCAAGGTGGAGACGCCCGGTACCGGCGACGACACCCGCGGCTGGGGGCCGCCGTTTGTCGACCCGGAGGACGGCGGCGAGCGACAGTCGACGTACTTCCTGTCCTGCAACAGGAACAAGGAGTCGATCGCGCTCGACCTCAAGAGCGACGCCGGGCGCGCGACGCTCGAGGCACTGGTGCGCAAGGCCGACGTGCTGCTGGAGAACTTCCGCCCCGGGGTGCTGGACCGCCTCGGCTTCTCCACCGGGCGTCTGGCCGAGCTGAACCCTCGTCTCGTGGTCCTGTCGATCTCCGGCTTCGGGCACGACGGCCCGGAGGGGGGTCGCGCCGGCTACGACCAGATCGCCCAGGGCGAGGCGGGGCTGATGTCCCTGACCGGGTCCGGTCCGGACGACCCGCAGCGCGTCGGCGTCCCGATCGGTGACCTGCTGGCCGGCATGTACGGCGCCTACGGGGTGCTCGCCGCCCTTCTGGAGCGCGAGCGCACCGGCCGCGGCCAGGTGGTACGGACGTCGCTGCTCGCCGCGATCGTCGGCGTCCACGCGTTCCAGGGCACCCGGTGGACGGTCGCCGGCGAGGTGCCGCGGGCGCAGGGCAACCACCACCCGTCGATCTGCCCGTACGGGCTGTTCCACTGCGCGGACGGCGCCGTGCAGATCGCGGTCGGCAGCGAGGGCCTGTGGCGGAAGTTCTGCGCCGAGTTCGGCCTGGACGCCGAAGCCGCCGACGTGGCCACCAACGCCGACCGCGTCGCGCACCGCGAACGCGTCATCGACCTGGTGGAGAACGCCTTCCGCGACATCCCGGCCGCCGAGCTGCTGCCGCGGCTGGCGGAGGCCGGGATCCCGGCCGGCAAGGTGCGCACCCTGGACGAGGTGTACGGCTGGGAGCAGACCCTGTCGCAGGGCCTGCTCGTCGACGTCGAGCACCCCACGCTCGGCCGGGTGAGCCTGCCCGGGCCGCCGCTGCGCTTCTTCGAGCCGGCCGACGGCGTCGAGACCGAGACGACCCCGCGCGACCACCGCCCGCCGCCGCTGCTGGACGGCGACGCAGAGACCATCCGAGCCTGGCTGGAGGAGCTGTGAGCGACCGCCTGTCCGCCCTGGAGCTCGTGGCGCTCGTCCTGGACGACGAGTCGTTCGCTCGGTGGGACGCCCCGCCCCTGCCGGTCCAGGCGGACGACAGCTACTCCGCGGAGCTCGAGCGCGCTCGCGCCCGGACCGGCCTGGACGAGGCAGTCGTCACCGGGGAAGGCCGCATCCACGGTCGCCGCGTGGCGGTGGTGGCCTGCGAGTTCGGGTTCCTCGCCGGGTCGATCGGCGTGGCCGCGGCCGAGCGCCTGGTGCTCGCGGTGGAACGCGCCACCGCAGAGGGGCTCCCGCTGCTCGCGGCTCCCGTCTCCGGCGGCACCCGGATGCAGGAGGGCACCGTGGCCTTCCTGCAGATGGTGAAGATCTCCGCCGCGATCGCCGCGCACAAGGCGGCCGGCCTGCCGTACCTGGTGTACCTGCGCAACCCCACGACGGGCGGCGTCCTCGCCTCGTGGGGGTCGCTCGGCCACGTCACGGTGGCCGAGCCGGGCGCCCTGATCGGCTTTCTCGGGCCGCGGGTCTACGAGGCGCTCTACGGAGAGACCTTCCCCGAGGGCGTCCAGGTCGCCGAGAACCTGTTCGCCCGCGGGCTGATCGACGCGGTGCTCCCGCCGGACGAGGTGGCCCCGGTCCTCGACCGCGCCCTGACGGTGCTGCTGTCCCCGCGGGAGGGCCTTCCCGAGGTGCCGGAGCTGCCGCGCGAGGAGCTGCCCGACGTCCCCGCCTGGGAGTCGATCACCCGGTCGCGCCGCGACGACCGGCCGGGCGTGCGGCGGCTGCTGCGGTACGCCGCGACCGACGTCGTCCCGCTCAACGGCACCGGCGAGGG
>JBMOMI010000184.1:0-6666 GCA_049325235.1 Actinomycetota bacterium
TCGGGCCGGCTGGGTGCCCAGCCGTCGCTTGACCGCGGTGGGGGACAGCCCCGTCAGGGGTCCGACTGCCAGCTCGTGCCCGTGCTCAGCGGCGCGCACGAGCCGCGTCAGCGCCTCGGTCACGGCGTCGTACGGCTCGTCCACCGGGACCTCGCGCCGGCGCTCGCGCCGCGCCCTGCGCAGCTCGTCGGCCGCCCTGCGCAAGGCAGCGACTGCCTCCTCGTACCCGACGAGCGCCTGCTCGAGCTCAACAGACGCTGTTCGCCTCCTGCGGCCCGTTCTCACGGGAACCTCCTGCCTGCGACGGGACAGGAGTATTTTCGCCACTCGGGACCGTGAAAAACAAGGGGCCAACGATCTACGACGGTCAGCGCAGGTTCTGATCGGTGTCGAACGGGTGGTCGACGTGCAGCCCGTCGGGTCCGATGTCGAACTGCCGGATGTCCGGGTGGTGGTGGCTGGCCCGCGACTTCAGCACGGTGAGCGCCCGCTTGAGTCGGGACTCACCCCGCAGGTACTGGAGGAGCACCACGTTGTCGGAGAGATGACTGACCGCGATGTCGGACAGGTGGGTGATGCCGAAGAGCTGGGGCACCTCCAGGGTGAAGACCGTGGTGACGCCTTCGGCGGTCAGGCGCCGCGCGAGCGAGAACAGCAGCTCGCGGAACCGCGGCTCGTCGAGGACGGCCAGCCGAAGGTCGCCGAGGCTGTCGACGACCAGGCGGCGAGCGCTGGTACGGGAGACGAGCCCGAGCAGCTCGTGCGCCCACTCGTCGGCGTAGAGGTCGACCGGGACCCGGTGCAGGACGTGCAGCTGCTCCGGCCACGCCCACCCCAGGCCGGCGGCGGTGCGCCGCAGTGCGGGCGCGGGCTCCTGGAAGCTGGCGATCAGCGCCGGCGCGCCACGTTCGGTGCCGGCCAGGCAGAACCGCAGCCCGAGCACCGTCTTGCCGCTGCCAGCAGGGCCGGCGACCAAGGTGGTCGAGCCGGGCCAGTAGCCACCGTCCAGCATCGCGTCGAGGTCGTGCACGCCGCTGCTGACCTTGTGGCCGTCCGGGAGAGGGGTGTCCGCGGTGGGCAGCTGGTCGCGGTCGGCGAGGCGAGGGAACACCTGCAGGCCGCGGTGCGACAGCCGGTAGCTGTGCTGGCCGGGGCTGAAGGAGCTGCCTCGGAGCTTGCGGACCTCGAGCAGGCGCATCGTCCTCTCCGCCTGCCTCGTGATGGTCAGCTGCAGGATGGCGTCCACGACAGCGAACTCCGGCTCCGCGCCGACGCTCTCCGGCAGGTACTCCCCGACCCAGAGGCTCGTGACCGCGAAGGCGGACAGGCGCCCGGCCAGGTCGTGCAGGAAGCGGCGGTACTCGCCTTCGGACGTGGCGAACGGCTGCAGGGCCTTGAAGCTGTCGATGACCAGCAGCCCGGGGTGCTGGGTGACCAGCAGCGAGTCGAGGAGGTCGAGCAGGCCCGGCAGGCCGCGCTCGTGCAGCATCGTGCCGGCATCGTGGTAGTGCACCCGCCGGCCGACGTCGGCAACCGCGAAGAACGCCAGGTCCTGGCCGTAGCTGATGAGCTTGTCGAACGGCTCGCTGACCGTGGTGAGGTAGAGGGCCGGCCGGTCGACGGTCGCGTTCGTGAAGGCGTACTGCTGGGCGAGCAGCGTCTTGCCGCTGCCCGGCTCGCCGGCGATCAGCGCGATGGAGTTGACCCTGATGCCGCCGCCGAGCACCCCGTCCAGGGCGGGGTCGCCGCTGGACATCCGGGTCGCGGCGAACTGGTCGGTGCTGGTGTCGGTCACGACGGCTCCGGCGGTCGAAGGAACGCGCTGGTGCCGAGCAGGTCGTGCACTGCAGCGATCAGCACGATGGGCTGCAGCGGTTTGGGCAGGAACGCGTCGGCCCCTGCGGTCAGCGCCTCGTCGGCAACCCGTAGCGCCGACACGGCGAGCACCGCACCGGTTCCGAGCCTCTTCAGCCGGCGCACGAGCTCCAGCCCCTGGCCGCCGGAGATCATGAGGTCGATGATCGCGAGATCCGGCGGTGACGCGGCAGCAGCCAGGGCGTTGCTCACGTCGGTGGCCACGGTGAGTCTGTAGCCCGCCGTCCGCAGCACGTGCTCCGTCAGCTGGATGGCGTAGGGGTCGCGGTCGGCGAGCAGCAGCACCCGCTCGGCCGCCGGTACCGGGCCGGACGGCAGAGGCGTGCCGCTCCGGAGGCGTTGGCCCAGGTCCAGGTGCGCCTCGGCTTCGGGTACGCCGCTACGGACCAGAGCGGCCACGTAGTGCAGGGCGGCCAGCTGGTCCCGCGTGAACAGCTCGTGGCCGCCGCCGGTGCGGTGCCCGACGACAAGGCCGTACCGGCCGGCCCACGTCTGGACCGTCGCCGCCGAGGTGCCAGTGAGCCGCGCCACGGCCGTCAGTCCGTAGACCGGGAGGCTGGCGGGGACGACCGGTGCCGCCGAGCCCGTGACCGCCGGGGCCGGTCGGGAGGCAACGCCGCGGGCAGGCATACCTGCGTCGAGGTCCTGCATCGGTGACGGCTCGGCACGTCGCGCCCGGGGGAGGACCCGGATCGCGAGCACCGCCTGGTCATCGGCCGCCGCCGCACCAGCCCGGTAGCCAGCGACGGCCTCCACCACCCGGTCGACCACCGCCTCGGCCGACATGTCCACACACCGAGCCAGCAGCTCGGCCAGCCGCTGCTCGCCGAACATGCCGTGCGCTCCGCGCGCCTCGGTGACGCCGTCGGTGTAGAGCAGCAGCAGGTCCCCGGGGTCCAGCCGTGTCCTCGTCTCGGCCAGGTCCACCGTGCGGAAGACTCCCAGCAGGCCGCCCTCGACGTCGACGGCCGTCACGGCGCCGTGCGCCCGCAGCAGGATCGGCGCGCAGTGGCCGGCGGAGCTCACCGTCACCTCGACGCCGTCACCCTCCCCTCGGGGCGGGCGCAGGGTCAGCAGCGCAGCGGTCAGGAACCGATCGCCCTCGGCTGCTCGGAACAGGACCTCGTTGAGGCGACTGAGCGCCTCGGCCGGGGACAGGTCGTGCGACAGGGCGCGCAGCGTGTGCCGCGCCAGCCCGGTCAACCCGGCCGCCTCGACGCCCCGGCCCGAGACGTCCCCGATCACGACGGCCCACGACCCACGGTCGCCCGGTAGGGGAAACATGTCGTAGAAGTCGCCCCCGACGTCCGCGAGCTCCTCCGCGGCGACGTACCGAGCCGCGAGGTCCAGGCCGGGCAGGTCCGGAAGCTCGGCCGGCAGCAGTGCCTCCTGGAGCGTGCTGGCCACATAGGTGCGCTCGGCGAACAGCCGGGCGTTGTCCACGGCCAGGGCCGCCAGTGCGGCGAACTCCTCGGCGAGCGAGCGGTCGTCCGTCGACATCGGCCCCGCGCCGGGTGCCGACAGGAGGGTGAGGGCACCCAGCGCACGTCCCCGTGCGGCCAGGGGGACGAGAAGCGCCGACCTGCCCTGCGCCACGTGTGCGCTCGTCCCGGCGCCCAGCACGGCGGCCACCTCCTGGGGTCGGTGGCGGAAGTCGAACCACTCGGGGTGGCCGCTGGCCAGGAGGCGGCGCAGCGGACCGCTCGGCCCGCCGGCCGCCTGGACCAGGGCGTCGTCCAGCAGCGCCTGCACCGTCGGGTCGACAGCCGCTGCCGCCACCCGGTGCACCTCGTCCCCCTCCGCGACGTCGACGAGGCAGATGTCGGCGAGGAGGGGAACGACGTGCCGGGCAAGGCGCGCGTACAGCCCCGGGAAGTCCGGCAGAGCAGCGATCAACGCGCTCGCTTGCGCCAGGAAGGACAGCCGCTGCTGGGCGACGTCCGCAGCCGCGGTCAGCCGGCTTCGCTCGTCCTCCGTGACCTCGAGCGTCATCTTGAGCGGTCGGAGGTCCAGGATGAAGGCGACCCAGCGGGGTGGCGGACCTCGATCGACGACCGCGCCACCGACGAGGACCGGTACCCGCCCGCCGGTCGCGGTGAGGTACTCCTGTTCATACGGTCCGGTGACGTCATGGCGCACCTGCTCGTGCGAGGCCGCCTCGTCGGTCCTCGGCCACTCCGGCGGACTCGGCCAGTCGATGGTGCCGGCCTGCAGCTCGGCCCGTGTACGGCCGACCAGGTCGAGGAAGTAGTCGTTGGCTTCCGTGATCCTGGCGCCGGTACCTGCGACCACCCCGACCACGTTGACGGCCGCCATCTGCCGAAAGGCCTGCTCCGCAAGGGACTCGAGCGACCAGCGCGGCATCGGGAGCATCATGGACAGCCCCACGGTGCCACGGCGGTTCTGTGGATGAGGCGCACCGGTGGGTCACCTCCTCCTCGGAGCATGACACGCCGGACGCCGGCCAGGCAGCCGGCCACGCGAACCTGCGCGACGGCGGGAGCGACTGCCGTCGTGGCTCTTGAGAAGTCTGCCGACCAAGGCACAGACTGTCCGGTATCGCGACGGCGCCGGGCGCGCCACGTCAGGAGGTCGGGGTTGCCATGACGGCTAACGAGGAGCTGGAAGCGGTGGCCCGGGCGGTGGACACCCTGCGCCGGTCGGTGGCCGGTCTGCGGGGCCGGCTCGGAGCAACCGTCGACGTGGAGCGCATCGAGGACGACGCGTTGCGGCTGGAGTCCGACGTCAACCTGCTGAGGCGCAGTCTCGACATCGCCCGCACGACCCCGCGCGACGCCGGTGAGATCGTGTACGTCCCGGACCGGGACTACGACCCGTCTCTGTGGAGCGACGCCGAGGACGAGGGCCTGGGTTCCCGCGGCCGGCAGTGAACGGCTCTGGACGTGCCGGTGTCGACGCGCCTGGCCGGCCGCGTGTCGGCGCCGCGACGCTGCGCCGGGACCGCTGGTGGCGGGAGCCCGCGCTCGTCGCCGCGGGCCTCGTCCTGTTCCTGGCGTACGGACTGGTCCGCACGGCGAGCCAGCGGTACTACTACGTCGAGGACTACAACTACCTGACGCCGTTCGCGTCGCCGTGCGTGAGCACGTCGTGCGTGCCGGGCGCCAGCCACCTGGGGCAGTGGTTCGGCCAGTTCCCGCCGATGGTGCCGCTGGCCATCGTCACGCTGCCGTTCCTGCTGGGGTTCCGCCTGACCTGCTACTACTACCGCAAGGCGTACTACCGGTCGTTCTGGCTGTCGCCGCCGGCGTGCGCCGTCGCCGAGCCGCACACGCGGTACACCGGGGAGACGCGGTTCCCCCTGGTGCTGCAGAACACGCACCGCTACTTCCTGTACGCCTCGCTGGTGGTCGCGGCGCTCAACACCTACGACGCGATCGTCGCCTTCCGCTCGCCCAGCGGCTTCGGCGTCGGCCTGGGCAACGCCCTCCTCCTGGTCAACGTGGTGCTGCTGTGGGCGTACACGCTCGGCTGCCACTCGTGCCGGCACATCGTCGCCGGTCGGATCAACCACTTCTCGCGGCACCCGCTGCGGTACCGGCTGTGGCTGGGCGTCAGCTGGCTCAACGCCCGCCACATGCAGCTCGCGTGGATCACGTTGGGGACGCTGATCCTCACCGACGGCTACATCGCCCTGGTGTCGGCCGGCGTCATCTCCGACGCCCGACTCGTCGGCTGAGGGGCCGCCATGACGAGCATCGAGAGGCACGCCTTCGACGTCGTCGTCATCGGAGCCGGGGGCGCCGGACTGCGGGCCGCGATCGAGGCGCGGGAGCAGGGCCTGCGAACGGCGATCGTCTGCAAGTCCCTCCTCGGCAAGGCGCACACGGTGATGGCGGAGGGCGGCATCGCGGCGGCGATGGGCAACGTCAACGCGCGGGACTCGTGGCAGGTGCACTTCCGGGACACCATGCGGGGCGGCAAGTTCGTCAACGACGCGCGCATGGTCGAGCTGCACGCGCTGGAGGCGCCGCAGCGCGTCTGGGAGCTCGAGACGTACGGGGCGCTCTTCGACCGCACGCCGGACGGGCGGATCAGCCAGCGCAACTTCGGCGGCCACGAGTACCCGAGACTGGCGCACGTCGGCGACCGGACCGGGCTCGAGCTGCTCCGCGCCCTCCAGCAGAAGATCGTCGCGTTGCAGCAGGAGGACCACCGCGAGCTCGGCGACTACGAGGCGCGGGTCACGGTGTTCGCCGAGTGCACCGTGACCGACCTCCTCACCGACCGCGGGGCCGTCGCCGGCGCCTTCGCGTACTGGCGGGAGTCCGGGCGGTTCGTGGTCTTCGAGGCGCCGGCCGTCGTCCTGGCGACCGGTGGGATCGGGAAGTCGTTCAAGGTGACGAGCAACTCCTGGGAGTACACCGGCGACGGGCACGCGCTCGCGCTGCGGGCCGGCGCCGCGCTCGTCAACATGGAGTTCGTCCAGTTCCACCCCACGGGGATGATCTGGCCCCCGTCGGTCAACGGCATCCTCGTCACCGAGTCGGTGCGGGGCGACGGCGGAGTGCTGCTCAACGCCGAGGGCCGGCGGTTCATGTTCGACTACGTGCCCGAGGTGTTCCGCTCGCAGTACGCCACCAGCGAGCAGGAGGCCGACCGCTGGTACTCCGACCCGGACAACAACCGGCGTCCCCCCGAGCTGCTCCCGCGGGACGAAGTGGCGCGCGCCATCAACAGCGAGGTCAAGGAGGGACGCGGCTCACCGCACGGCGGGGTGTTCCTGGACGTCGCGTCCCGGCTGCCGGCAGCCGAGATCGTGCGGAAGCTGCC
>JBMOMI010000185.1:0-6657 GCA_049325235.1 Actinomycetota bacterium
GAGACCGGCCAGGACGCCGGCCAGCCCGCCGAGCAGGCCGCCGACCAGGACCAGCACGGTGGCCAGGTACCCGAAGAGCGCCGAGCGGCTGTACTCCGACGGCGGGTCCCCGACGGCGGTGAGCACCGCGGCGGCGACGAAGCCGAGCACCGCCCCGGTGACGACGAACGCCCGGTACCGCGGCTCCGGCCGGCGTCGCAGCCGCCGGGCGCGGGCGAGGTCCACGTCGGTGGGTGCTGGCCGCTGCTCGCTCACGAGCCGACGGTACCCACGGCGTCGTCCACCAGCGGCAGCCACCGGCCCAGGTCGGCCCGCTCGCCGCTGGCCGCCACACGTCCACCGGCGACGGCCTCCGGCCAGCTCAGCTGCCCGGTGACGAGGGCCAGCCAGGTGGCGGCGTCCGTCTCGACGACGTTCGGCGGCGTCCCCCGGGTGTGCCGGGGGCCGGGCACGCACTGGGCGACCCCGAACGGCGGCACGCGGACCTCGACGCTGCGGCCGGGCACCGCCTCGGCGAGCAGCTCGAGCGTCCACCGGACGGCGGTGGCCAGGGTCGGGCGGTCCGGCGCGCCGGCCGAGGCGCGGGCGTCGAGCCAGGCGCGGACGGCGGCCGCGCCGGCGGCGCTGTCGATGCGGCGGCGAGGAGGCACGGGCAGGATGGTGCCTCGTGCGAGCGACCGAGATCCACGCCCCCTTCGACGTCCGCCTGGTGGAAGTCCCCGACCCGGTCGTCGAGAAGCCCACCGACGCGGTCGTCAGGGTCACCGCTGCCTGCGTGTGCGGCTCGGACCTGTGGCCCTACCGCGGGGAGAACGAGGTCACCCGCCCCCGCCGGATCGGTCACGAGTTCGTGGGGATCGTCGAGGAGGTCGGCCCCGAGGTGTCGACGGTGCGGCCGGGGGACTTCGTCATCGCGCCGTTCGTCATCAGCTGCGGGTTCTGCGACCACTGCCGGAACGGCGTCCACACCTCCTGCCGCAACGGGCAGTCGTGGGGGCGGGAGACCGACGCCGGCCAGGGCGAGCGGGTCCGCGTGCCCCTGGCCGACGGCACCCTGGTCGCCACGCCCGAGGTGCCGGACGACGACCTGGTGCCGTCGCTGCTGACGCTCTCCGACGTCATGGGCACCGGGTGGCACGCCGCCCTGGCGGCCGGGGTCGCGCCGGGGTCGAGGGTGGCCGTGGTCGGGGACGGCGCCGTGGGGCTGTGCGGCGTGCTGGCCGCCGTCCGGATGGGCGCCGAGACCGTGATCGCGATGAGCCGGCACGGCGCCCGGCAGAAGGTCGCCCGCGCGTTCGGCGCCACCCACGTCGTCGAGTCACGCGGCTCCGAGGGCGCCGCGGAGGTGCTCGAGATCACCGGCGGTACCGGCGCGGACGCGGTGCTGGAGTGCGTCGGCACCGGCCCGGCCATGGAGCAGGCCTTCGCCGCGGCCCGGCCCGGCGGCGTCGTCGGGTTCGTCGGCGTCCCGCACGGGGTCGACGTCCCGATCGCGGAGATGTTCGGCCGCAACGTCGGCCTGCGCGGCGGCGTGGCCCCGGTGCGCGCCTACCTGCCGCAGCTGCTGGACGACGTGCTGAGCGGGGCCATCGACCCGGGCCCGGTGTTCGACCGCGAGCTGCCGCTGGACGGCGTCGCGGAGGCCTACCGCGCCATGCACGAGCGCGAGGCGATCAAGGTCCTTCTCCGCCCGTGATCATGGAATCCCGCCACCTGGGCGCGGACGACGGACCCGTCCAGTGCGGGCATGGCCGCAGGCTAGGTCCCGTCCGCTCGCAGCCCTCTACGACCGCGAGAACGGCGGACGGGACGACACCGAGTTCTACGTCGCTCTGGCAGCCGGGCTCGACAGCGAGCACGTCGTCGACCTCGGCTGCGGCACCGGCGTCCTGGCCCTGGTGCTGGCCGGCGCAGGGCACCGGGTCACCGGCGTCGACCCGGCGCGGCGGCGATGCTGGACGTCGCGCGCTCCAAGCCGGGCGCCGAGACCGTGACGTGGATCGAGGGCACCGCAGCGTCCATCCCGTCGGCGACGGCCGACCTGGTGGTGATGACGGGCCACGTCGCGCAGGTCTTCCTGGACGACGACGAGTGGTGGGAAGTGCTCCACCACGCCGCAAGGGCCCTGCGCCCCGGCGGGCGCCTGGCGTTCGACAGCCGCAACCCGGCAACGCAGCCGTGGATGCAGTGGAACCGCGCGTCGTCCTGGCGGGCCTACCCGCCGGACGACGACGGGCTTCGAGTCCTGGGTCGAGACCACGCTGGTGGACGGGCGAAAGGTGTCGTTCGAGGGCCACACCGTGTTCCCGAGTGCTGGCAGCCACGAGGTGGCCGCCATTACTCTCCAGTTCCGCACGCGCACGGAGATCGAGACCGGCCTCGTGGACGCCGGCTTCACGGTCGTGGCCGAGTACGGCTCCTGGGACCGTCAGATGCTCTCGCCCGACTCGCCCGAGATGATCTTCGCCGCGGTCAGCCTCGCCGACGAGGGTGGCGGGATTCCATGATCACGCGAAGGCGGTGGGGAGGGTCTGCTCCCACGCGGCGCGCAGCTCGTCGAGGCCGACCTCGAACTGCCCCTGCACCTCGAGCACACCGGAGTCGTCGGTGACGCCGATGCGCACGTGCGGGAACTGGCGGGCGGTGCACATGTCGGTGAACCGCACCTCCTCGCTGCGCGGCACGGCGACCAGCACCCGCGCCGCCGACTCCGAGAACAGCGCGACGAACGCATCGACCCCGTCGCGCTCGCAGAGGCCGTCGAGCCACACGCGGGCCCCGACCCCGTGCCGCAGGCAGCCCTCGACCAGCGCCTGGGCCAGCCCGCCGTCGGACAGGTCGTGCGCGGCGTCCACGAGCCCGTCCCGCGAGGCGTTCACGAGGATCTCCCCGAGCCGCCGCTCGGCGTCCAGGTCGACCGCCGGGGGCCGGCCCCCGAGGTGGCCGTGCTCGACCCACGCCCACTCGGAGCCGGACAGCTCCTCCCGCGTGGTGCCGAGCAGGTACAGGGCCAGCCCGACGCCCTGCCAGCCGGACGGCGTCCGGCGGGTGACGTCGTCCATCACCCCGAGGACGCCGACCACCGGGGTCGGGTGGATCGGGCTCTCGGCGGTCTGGTTGTAGAACGAGACGTTGCCGCCGGTGACCGGGACGCCGAGGGTGCGGCACGCGTCGGCGAGCCCGCGGACGGCCTCGTCGAACTGCCACATCACGCCCGGGTCCTCGGGGGAGCCGAAGTTGAGGCAGTCGGTCACCGCGAGCGGCGTCGCGCCGGCCGTCGCCACGTTGCGGTAGGCCTCGGCGAGCGCGAGCTGCGCCCCGGCGTACGGGTCGAGCCGCACGAAGCGGCCGTTGCAGTCGGTGGCCAGGGCGACGCCGCGGCCGGTCGCCTCGTCGATCCGGACCACGCCGGCGTCGTCCGGCATCGCGAGCGCGGTGTTGCCGAGCACGTAGCGGTCGTACTGGTCGGTGACCCACGCGCGGCTGGACAGGTTCGGGGACGACGCGAGCCGCAGCAGCGTCGCGCGGAGCTCGTCCCCGGTCGTGGGCCGCGGCAGCGCCTCGGCCGGGTCGGCCTGCAGCACGTCCAGCTCGGCCGGGCGGGCGAACGGCCGGTTGTAGACCGGACCCTGGTGGGCGACGGTCCGCGGGGGGACGTCGACGACGACGTCCCCGTGCCAGGTGATGACCAGCCGCTCGTCGGCGGTGACCTCGCCGATCACGGTGGCCTCGACGTCCCACTTGCGGGTGATCTCGAAGAAGCGCTCGGCGTCGGCGGGGCGGACGACGGCCATCATCCGCTCCTGCGACTCCGACATGAGGATCTCCTCGGGGGCGAGCGACGGGTCGCGCAGCGGGACGTCGTCCAGCCGCACCCGCATGCCGGTGCCGCCGTTGCTCGCCATCTCGCTCGTGGCGCAGGACAGCCCGGCGCCGCCGAGGTCCTGGATGCCGGCCACGACGCCGGCCGCGTAGAGCTCCAGGCAGCACTCGATGAGCACCTTCTCGGCGAACGGGTCGCCGACCTGCACGCTCGGGCGCTTGCTCGGCCCGCCCGACTCGAACGTCTCGCTCGCCAGCACGGACACGCCGCCGATGCCGTCACCGCCGGTGCGCGCGCCGAACAGCACGACGAGGTTGCCCTCCCCGCTGGCGGCCGAGACGTGCAGGTCCTCGTGGCGCAGCGCCCCGACGCACAGGGCGTTGACGAGCGGGTTGCCCTGGTAGACGGGGTCGAACACGACCTCCCCGCCGATGTTGGGCAGCCCGAGGCAGTTGCCGTAGCCGCCGACGCCGGCGACCACGCCGTGGACGACGCGGGCCGTGTCGGGGTGGTCGATGTCCCCGAAGCGGAGCTGGTCCATGACGGCGACCGGGCGGGCGCCCATCGCGAGGATGTCGCGCACGATCCCGCCGACGCCGGTCGCGGCGCCCTGGTAGGGCTCGACGAACGACGGGTGGTTGTGGCTCTCCACCTTGAACGTGACCGCCCAGCCGTCACCGACGTCGACGACGCCGGCGTTCTCGCCGATGCCGACGAGCAGCTTGGCGCGCATCTCGTCGGTCGTCTTCTCGCCGAACTGCCGCAGGTGCACCTTGGACGACTTGTAGGAGCAGTGCTCGCTCCACATCACCGAGTACATCGCCAGCTCGGCGGACGTCGGCCGCCGGCCGAGGATCTCCCGGATCCGGCCGTACTCGTCCTCGGTCAGGCCGAGGGAGTCGTAGGGCTGCTCGACGTCCGGCGTCTGCTCGGCGACGGCGACGGTGTCGGTCACGCGGTGAGCGCTCCTTCCAGCACCGAGGTGAAGAACCGCAGCCCGTCGGTGCCGGGGCCGAACAGCGGCTCGGTGGCGTGCTCGGGGTGCGGCATCAGGCCGACGACGTTGCCGCGGGCGTTGCTCACGCCGGCGATGTCGCGGTAGGAGCCGTTGGGGTTGCCGCCGAGGTACCGGGCGACGACCCGGCCCTCGCCCTCCAGCTCGTCGAGGGTGCGTTCGTCGGCGACGTAGCCGCCCTCGCCGTTCTTCAGCGGGACGACGATCTCCTCACCCTCGCGGTACTGGTGTGTCCAAGGGGTGTCGGTGCGCTCGATGCGCAGCCGCTGGTCGCGGCACTGGAAGGTGCGGGAGTCGTTGCGGATCAGCGCTCCCGGCAGCAGGTGCGCCTCGCACAGGATCTGGAAGCCGTTGCAGATGCCGAGCACCGGCAGCCCCTCGCGCGCGGCGTCGAGGAGCGGTCCCATCACGGGCGCGAACCGGGCGATCGCCCCGCAGCGCAGGTAGTCACCGTAGGAGAACCCGCCCGGCAGGATGACGGCGTCGACGCCTCGCAGGTCGTCGTCCCCGTGCCACAGGGGGACGGCCTCGCCACCGGCGGTGCGGACGGCGCGGGCGGCGTCCCGGTCGTCCAGGGAGCCGGGGAAGGTGACGACGCCGACCTTCATCAGCCGACCGCCCGGACGTCGACGACGTCCTCGATCACCGGGTTGCTCAGCAGGGTCTCCGCCGCCTTGCGCACCTGCGCGAGCACCTCGTCGGTGACCTCGCCGTTCGTCTCCAGCTCGAACCGCTTCCCCTGCCGCACACCGGTGACGTGGTCGAACCCGAGCCGGGCCAGTGCGGCGGCGACCGCCTTGCCCTGCGGGTCGAGGATCTCCGGCTTCGGCATGACGTCGACGACGACACGTCCCATGGGCGCAGGCTACCGGGCGGCTCGGGGCTCCTCGGGCGGGCACCGCTGCTGCCCCGCCGCGATGATCGAGTGTGAGCCCGCCGGGCGACTCGCCGGCGCGCCGCCTCCGCAGGGTCACACTCGATCTTCGGGGGGCGCCGGGGGCCGCGGCGGTGGCACAGTGGGGTCATGCGACTGACCCACCTCGACCACGCGTGCCTCCTGGTGGAGTCCGGCGGGGCGCGGGTCCTCATCGACCCGGGCACGTTCGCCTCCGGCTGGGAGACGCTGGCCGACCTGGACGCCGTCCTCGTCACCCACGCGCACCCCGACCACGTCGACGAGGAAAAGCTGCCCCAGCTGCTCGAGGCGAACGGCGGGGCGCGGCTGCTGGTCGAGCCGGAGCTCGCCGCCGAGATGGCGAAGGTGGGCATCGAGGCGCAGCCGCTGCACCCGGGCGAGTCCGTCGACCTAGGCGGCGTGACGGTGACCGGGCAGGGCGGGCGGCACGCGGTGATCCATGCGGACGTCCCGCGGATCGGCAACGTCGGGATGCTGCTGACCGCCGACGGGGAGCCGACGCTGTTCCACCCCGGCGACGCCTACGAGTACACCCCGGAGGGTGTCGACGTCCTCGCGGTGCCGGTGAACGCGCCGTGGTGCGCGTTCAAGGAGACCGTCGAGTTCACGCGACGCGTCGCCCCGCGGGTCGCCGTGCCGATCCACGACGGGCTGCTCAACGACATCGGGCGTGCCCTCTACCTGCGTCAGCTGACGGCCCTCGGCAACGCCGAGGTGCGCGACCTGCGCGGCGCCGGGCCGGTCGAGCTATAGCCCGTACTCCTGGAGCAGCCGCAGCCAGATCTCGCTGATCGTCGGGAACGCCGGGACGGCGTGCCACAGCCGCTCGAGCGGCACCTCCCCGACGACGGCCACGGTCGCCGAGTGGAGCAGCTCCGCGACGTCCTGCCCGACGAACGTGGC
>JBMOMI010000186.1:0-6636 GCA_049325235.1 Actinomycetota bacterium
CCGTCGAACCGGCGTCCCGTGCTCCACGCCCGCCCGGCGGCCAGCGCGAGCACGCCCACAGCCGCCACCCACCCACCGGCCGCCGCGGTCACCAGGGGCCACGCCGTCACGGCGACCTGCCCGGCGGCACCACCGGGGCCGCCTCGGAACCGGTCACCGCCGCGGCCGGCGCGCCCGCCAGCTCACCGGTCAGGTCGACGTCCACCCACGGGCGGCTGGCGGCGCCGAGCACGGCCAGTCCCCCGGCCAGGCCCGCCAGCACCACACGGCCGCGGGTCGGCGTCACGGCAGCTCCGCGTCGGCGCGCGTCATCGTGCACGCCCTCGCCACCGCCGACAGGACGGCCGCGGCCTTGTGGCGGCACTCGGCGTCCTCCGTCTCGGCGACGGAGTCGGCGACGATGCCGGCGCCGGCCTGCACGTACGCGACGCCGTCCCGCAGCACCGCGGTGCGGATCGCGATCGCCATGTCCATGTCGCCGGCGAAGTCCATGTAGCCGACGACCCCGCCGTAGACGCCCCGGCGCGTCGGCTCGAGCTGCTCGATCAGCTGCATCGCCCGCGGCTTCGGGGCACCGGACAGGGTCCCGGCCGGGAACGCCGCCCGGAGCACGTCGACCGCGCTGGCGCCGGGCACGAGGTCCGCGGTGACCGTCGAGACGAGGTGCATGACGTGGCTGTACCGCTCGACCGACATGAAGTCGACGACGTCCACCGTGCCGGGCTTCCCCACCCGCGACAGGTCGTTGCGGGCGAGGTCGACGAGCATCAGGTGCTCGGCCCGCTCCTTCGCGTCGGCCAGCAGGTCCTCGGCGAGCTGGGCGTCGTGCTCGGGCTCGCTGCCGCGGGGCCGCGTGCCGGCGATGGGGTGGGCGAGCACCCGGCCGCCGGACACCTTGACGAGCGCCTCCGGGCTGGACCCCACGACGTCGAAGGGCTGACCGTCCGCCGTCTGGCCGCGGAACAGGTACATGTACGGGCTCGGGTTGGCCGCCCGCAGGCACCGGTAGACCTCGAGCGCGTCGGCCGGGCAGTCGACGTCGAAGCGCTGGGAGAGGACGACCTGGAACACCTCGCCGTCCCGGATCGCCTGCTTGCCCTCGGCGACGGCGGCGAGGTAGTCGTCGCGGTCGGTGCGGGGGCGGGGCCGGGGCTCGGCGGACTCGTCGAACACCGCGACCGTGGACGGCGCGGGGGCGGTCAGCCTCCGGGTCATCTCGTCGAGCCGGCCGACGGCGTCCTGCCACGCCTCGTCCACCCGCTCGTCGGTGGCGTCGTAGTTCACCGCGTTCGCGACGAGCAGCACGGTCGAGTCCGCGTGGTCCATCACCGCGACGTCCGTGGCGAGCGACATCACCAGGTCCGGCACGCCCAGCTCGTCGGTCGTGCTGTCCCCGATCCGCTCCCAGTGCCGCACCGCGTCGTAGGCGACGACACCGACCATGCCGCCGGTGAGGGGCGGCAGGCCCTCGAGGTGCGGCGTGGCCAGGGCCTGCAGGGTGCCGGCGAGGGCGTCCATCGCCGGCCCCGAGGTGGGGACGCCGACGGGCGGCTCGCCGAGCCAGACCGCCTGGCCGTCGCGCTCGGTCAGCGTCGCCCGCGACGCGGCGCCGACGATCGACCAGCGGGCCCAGACGCCGCCGTGCTCGGCGGACTCGAGCAGGAACGTGCCGGGCGCGTCGCGGGCGAGCTTGCGGTACAGCCCGACCGGGGTCTCGCCGTCGGCGAGCAGCCGGCGCACGACCGGGATGACGCGGCGGTCGCGGGCCAGCTCGCGGAACTCCTCCAGGGCCGGCCACACGCCGCCGAGCCGTCCGCCGGGGCGGGGGGTCACGGCGTCCCCCGGACGGCGGTCAGCTCGCGGCCGTCGAAGCACGTGCGGCTGCCGGTGTGGCACGCCGCGCCCACCTGGTCGACCCGGACGAGCACCGCGTCGCCGTCGCAGTCCAGCGCCACCGACCGCACGTGCTGCTCGTGCCCGGAGGTGTCGCCCTTGCGCCAGTAGCTCCCGCGGCTGCGGCTGTAGAACCACGTGCGTCCGGTGGTGAGCGTGCGGTGCAGCGCCTCGTCGTCCATCCACGCGACCATCAGCACCTCGCCGGTGTCGTGCTGCTGGACGACGGCGCACACCAGGCCGGCGGCGTCCCGCTTGAGCCGGCCGGCGATCTCGGGGTCGAGCCGGGAGGTGGCGTCGGGCCGGGCGTCCGTCACGCGCCGATCCTCTCACCGGCACCGGCGGCCGCCCCCCACCCTCCCGTCAGGGCAGTCGGTGCTGCGCCGACCACGACGCGTGCAGCCGCTCGTAGACGCCGCCGGCGCCGACGAGCTCGTCGTGGGTGCCCACCTCGACGACGCGACCGGCGTCCACGACGACCACCATGTCCGCGGCCTCGGCGGTCGAGAGCCGGTGCGCGATCGTCACCGACGTGCGGCCGGCGGTGACCCCGTCCAGCGCCCGCGCGATGCGGACCTCGGTGGCGGGGTCCACGGCCGAGGTCGCCTCGTCGAGCACGAGCAGGTCGGGGTCGGCCAGGTAGGCCCGCGCCAGGGCCACCAGCTGCCGCTCGCCGGCCGACAGGGACTCCCCCCGCTGACCGACCGGCGTCCGCAGCCCGTGCGGCAGCCCCTCGACCCAGTCGGACAGGCCGAGCTCGGTGAGCGCCAGCTCGACGTCCGCGTCGGTCGCGGCCGGCCGCCCGTACCGGATGTTGGCGAGCAGGCTGGTGTCGAAGAGGAAGCCCTCCTGCGGCACCATGACGACCCGCTCCCGCAGGGACGAGAAGCGCACCTCGCGCAGGTCGACGCCGTCGAGCAGGACCCGGCCCGACGTCGGGTCCATCAGCCGGGTCAGCAGCTTGGCCAGCGTGGTCTTGCCCGAGCCGGTCTCGCCGACCACGGCGACCTTGGTCCGCGGGGGGATGTCGAGGGCGACGTCCCGCAGCGCCACGGCCCCGCCCGGGTACCGGTAGGAGACGCCGTCGAACCGGACGACGATCTCGCCGCGGGGCAGGACCACCCCGGCCGGCCCCGGGTCCGCCACGTCGGCCGGCGTGTCGAGCACCGCGAGCACGCGGCGCCAGCCGGCGACCGCGTTCTGCATCTCGTTGAGCACCTCGGTGGCGGCCACCAGCGGCTGGGTGAACAGCTGGGCGAGGAACAAGAACGCGAGCAGCTCGCCGAGCGTGATGCCGCCGTCCATCCCGAGCAGGGTGCCGCCGACGACGACCCCGGCGATCGCGACGCCGGAGACCAGCACGCCGGTCGAGAACGTGAGCGCGGTGACCACCTGGGCGCGGACGGCGTCCTTGCGGTGCGCCTCGACCGCCGCGTCGATGCGGCGCTGGGTGCGGTCCTCGATCGCGTAGGCGCGGATGGTGTCGGCGCCGACGACGGACTCCGAGACGGCGCCGAGCATCTCGCCGACGCGCTCGCGCACCCTGCCGTAGGCGGCGCTGACCACCCGCTGCATCGGGCGGACGGCGAGCAGGAACGGCACCAGCACCAGCCACACCAGCAGCGTCAGCTGCCAGGAGTAGACGAGCATCAGCACCGTGGCGAGCACCAGCTGCCCGACCGACACCAGCAGGATCAGCCCGCCGAACTGCAGGAACATCGAGATCGTGTCGACGTCGCTCGTCACCCGCGACACCAGCGAGCCGCGCCGCTCGGTGTTCTGCGTGAGCACGGCCAGGTCGTGGACGTGCCGGAACGCCCGGGTCCGCAGCCCGGCCAGCCCCGCCTCGGTCGCCCTGGACAGCCGGACGTTCGTCACGTACGACGTGACCCCGGTGACCACGACCGCGACCGCGGCCACCGCGACCAGCCAGGCGACCCGGACGACGTCCGGCCCGCCGTCGGCGAGGATGCCGGTGTCGACCGTCTGCTGCACCGCGAACGGGACGACGAGACGCCCGGCGGTGCTCACCGCCGACAGCAGGAGGGTCAGCCAGATCCCCTGGGTCATCTCCGGCGACAGCTGCAGCCCGTGGCGGACGGTGGCCAGGACGCCGGGGACGCTGGCGGCGCCGATCCGCGAGTCGCCGCGCCCGGCGTGCCCGGCGGCGCTCATCGGCCCTCCCCCGGCCGGCTCGGCGTCCGGACGACGCCCCGCTGGGCGGCGCGCTCCTCGGCGTCCCGCTCGTAGGCCGTGACCAGGCGCGCGTAGCCGGGCGTGGTGCGGCTGAGCTCGGCGTGCGGGCCGCGGCCCTTGACGCGGCCGTGCTCGACGTACACGACCTCGTCGGCCAGGGCGATCGTCGCCTTGCGGTACGCGACGACGACGACCGTGGTGCCGAGGCCTGACTCGCGCAGCCCGGCGAGGATGGCGGCCTCGACGCGCGGGTCGACCGCGGACGTCGCGTCGTCCAGCACGAGCAGCCGGGGCCGGCGGACGAGCGCCCGGGCCAGCGCGATCCGCTGGCGCTGGCCGCCGGACAGGGACGCGCCTCGCTCGCCGACCACGGTGTCGAGCCCGCGCGGCAGGGCGGCGACGAAGCCGTCCCCCTGCGCCAGTCGCAGCGCCGCCCAGACGTCCTCGTCGGTGACGGACCCGTCCTCGTCCAGGCCGAGCGTGATGTTCCCGCGCACGGTGTCCTCGAACACGAACGTGCTCTGCGGCACCAGCGCGGCGGCGCCGGCCACCCCTCCGCGCCGCAGCCGGCGCAGGTCGACGCCGTCGAGCAGCACGGCGCCGTCCCGCGGGTCGACGAGCCGGACCAGCAGCCCCGCCAGGGTCGACTTGCCGGAGCCGGTCGGGCCGACGACCGCCACCGTGGACCCTGCCGGGACGTCGACGGTCACGTCGTGCAGCACCGCCGCCTCCTCGCCGTCCGCACCGGCGTAGGCGTACCCGACGCCGCGCAGCTCGAGGGACGCCGGGCCGCCGGCGTCCAGCACCCGGTCGCCGTGCTCGAGGCTGCCGGCGGCGTCGAGGACCTCCGAGACCCGCTCCCAGCCGACCACGGTCCGCGGCAGCTCCCCGAGCACCCACCCGAGGGCTCGCACCGGGAACGCCAGCAGCGTCAGCAGGAAGGCGACCTGGACGACGTCCCCGGGGCCCGCGGCGCCGGCGTCGATGCGGACGGTCCCGGCGACGAGCACGCCGAGGGTGCCGAGCGTGGGCAGCGACTCGATCAGCGGGTCGAAGACGCCGCGCATCCGGCCGACGGCGACGTTGGCGTCCCGCAGCCGGTCGGCCTCCGCGGCGAAGCGGCGGGTCTCCTCCGCCTCGCGGCCCAGGGCCTTGACGACGAGCGCGCCGTCGAAGCTCTCGTGGGCGACGCCGGACACCTCGGCGCGCAGCTGCTGCGCGAGCATCACGCGCGGCGACATGTAGCGCTGGTAGACCACGTTGGCGAGGAGGATCGACGGCAGCACGAGCAGCCCGACGACGGCGAGCACCCAGTCGGCGGCGACCATCGCCGCGGCCGCCACGGCGAGCATCACCAGCACGCCGAGCGAGAACGGCAACGGCGCGAAGACCTGCCACGTCGCCTCGACGTCCGCGTTCGCGTTGCTCAGCAGCCGGCCGGCCGGGTGACGATGGTGCCAGGCCAGCGGCAGGCGCAGGTACTGACGGGTCACCGCACGGCGGTAGCGGGCCTGCAGGGCGTACATCGTGGTTCCGGCCCCGGCCCGGCGGACCACCACCCCGGCCGCCGTGACCAGGGAGACCAGCGCCAGCAGGCCACCAGCAGCCCACACGTCACCGGCGTCGACGCCTGCCTCGCCGCGCAGCGCCGGGGTGATGACGTCGTCGGTGACCCGGCCCAGCAGCCAGCCGGTCGCGGCGGTGGCGGCGCCGAACACGGCCGCCCCGGTGACCGCGACGGCGAACAGCCAGGGCTCGTCACGGATCCCGCGAGCCACCACGCGAAGGCCGCGCCACATCGACCCGCGCCCGCGCGTGCTCGCGGCGTCGTTGTCGGGCACGCGCAGTCCTTCCACGGCGAGACGGGGATGCGGCCATCCTGTCACAGTCATGGGACGACTGGCCGCGGCGTGGCCGGGCGGCAGGATGGCGCCGTGAGCCTCGCGAGCGACGACCGACGAGCACTGGCCGACGCCCTCGAGCGCGTGGGGCCTGAGGCGCCCACCCTGTGCGAGGGCTGGACGGCGCGCGACCTGGCGGCGCACCTGGTCGCCCGGGAGACGCGGCCGGACTCCCTGCCGGGTCTCGTGGTCAGGCCGCTCGCCGGGTGGTCCGAGCGCGTGCGCCGCCAGCTGGCTCGCCGGCCGTTCGCCGAGCTCGTCGCGACGTTCCGCTCCGGCCCCCCGCGGCTGAGCCCGTACGCGCTACCGGGTGTCGACGCACGCGCCAACCTCGTCGAGCACTTCGTCCACCTCGAGGACGTGCTGCGCGCCCAGCCCGGCTGGGTCCCGCGGGAGATCCCGGCGGGGCAGCGGGAGGCGCTGTGGCGCGTGGTCAGCGGGCAGGGCGCGGTGCTCTACCGCCGCTCGCCCGTCGGGGTCGTGCTCGTCGTCCCGGACGGGCCGCGCCGACGGGTGCGCCAGGGAGACGTCTCGGTGGCGCTCACCGGCCGGCCCGAGGAGCTGCTGCTGCACGCCATGGGCCGTACCGGCCACGCGCAGGTGGAGCTGTCCGGGCCCCAGGACGCCGTCGCGCGGTTCCGCGGAA
>JBMOMI010000187.1:0-6633 GCA_049325235.1 Actinomycetota bacterium
AACACGCTCCTCCGCAGGCACCGCTCGACCCGGTCCAGGCCGCCGGCGGCCCAGGCGACCGCGGCGAGCGCGTTCCGAGCGGCGATTCCCGCGGCGGCGCGGGCAGTGGGGACGTCGAGGTCCTGGCCCACGAGGCCGGTCGTCGTGAGCCGGCCGTCCACGCGCGGTGTCATCCCGGCTGTGACGACGAGCCCGCCATGGGCCACGGCGGGTACGTAGTCGCCCTGAGGCGTGGGGACGGCGGGGAGCTGGGTCTCGGCGGACGTGGGCTCAGACACCGATGGCCACCCCGTCCTGGCGTGAGTCGGCAGCGCCCCAGAGGCATCCGTTCGCCTCGTCGACGGAGACCACGAGCGCGCTGCCGCCTGCCGACCAGGGGCCCTGGACGCGTACGTCGTGGCCACGGTGCCGCAGGCGCGCCAGCACGCCCTCTCCGAGCCTGGACTCGCAGCGAAGCTCCTCGGGTCGGCCGACCACGTCGGCGTCACTGCCCGGGTAGACGGTGAAGCGCGGAGCGTCGACCGCTTCCTGCGGGTCCAGCCCGTGGTCGAGGAGGTGCGAGAGCAGCTGCATGTTCCACTGCACCTGGCCGTCCCCCCCGGGCGTGTTGCCTGCGCAGCGCAGGCGTCCGCCTCGATCCGTGACCAGCCAGGCGTTCAGCGTGTGCAGGGGCTTGCGCCTGGGCATGACTTCGTTCGGGTGGCCCGGTTCCAGGTACGCGCCTCGCCCGAGGCGGTTGTTGAGCAGGACGCCGGTGCCGGGTATCGAGATGCGGGCACCGAAGGTGAAGGCCAGGGAGTGGATGAAGCTCACCGCGCGGCCCTCGGCGTCCACGGCCACGACGGAGGTCGTGTCCCCGTCGGCCGGGCCCGCGTAGCCCTGTGGGGGAACGTCGAACGCAATGCGGTCGCGCGCCTGGGCAACGGCTTCCGGAGTGAGCGTTCGCCTCCACGCGTCGTTGTCGCTGGCGCACGACGAGACCCGGTCGGCGAACGCGACGCGCGCCGCGCCGGCCATGACGTGCACGGCCTCCGCGTCCAGCCACGGGATGCCGGAGAGCCAGCCGTCGCAGATCGCCGCCTGCTGCAGGACCATCCAGCCCGGCGTCGGTAATGGCGTCTGGTGGACGACGTGGTCCCGGTAGTGCCGCGAGATCGAGGGCTCGCACGCGACGTTCGCACCCGCGGCCCACTCCTCCCCGGAGAAGGGTGCGCCCGCGGAGGTCAGCGCGGCGAGGGCTCTCTCGGCGAGCGAGCCGGTGTAGAAGGCCAGCGGCTCCTTGGCCAGCTGGCGCAGCGTGTCAGCAAGGGGTTGGTTGACCAGCCGCTGTCCGACTCGTGGCACGTGGCCACCTCGCAGGAGCGTGGATGACGCGCCCTCGTCGCGTGACAGAGCCGCTTCGTGCTCGACGATGTCGGCTCGCGTTCTCGCCGTGCACGGGACGCCGCGCTCCGCAGCGTCGATCGCTGCCCCCCACAGACGCTCGAGCTCGCGCGAGGCGCTGCGGTCGTGCAGTGCGGCCATCACTGCGGGCGCGCCCGGCACGGCCACCGCCAGCGCTCCCTCCAGGGGAAGAGCGGTCAGTCCCCGCGCGCGGTAGAAATCGGCGTCGCCGCCGTCCGGCCCGAATCCGCTGCCGCCGAAGGTGACCACCGCGCCGCTGGGCTCGCGCACCACTGCGAAGGCGTCGCCTCCCACTCCGCACTGGCCAGGCAGAGCCAGCCAGCTCATCGCCGCCATCGCCAGCGTCGCGTCCACGGCGTTGCCGCCGTCCGCGAGCACCCTTGCCCCGACGAAGCTCACCGCCGGGTGACTGGAGGACACCATGCCCCCGCAGGCCGCAACCGCCGCTCGACGAGGCGCTGCATCGCTCATGGGGCGAGTGTGCTAGCCGGCACTTGGCCGCCACCATGGACGATGTGCTGTCGCGGTTCGCAGCTGCGCTGGGCGCCCTGCACAACTCGACCGGGCGAGTGGCACGGTCATCGCCTGACCACCACGGGTGACCGGCGTCACAGTGCACAATCTGCGCCGCCTGGAATGTGCACGGCGGCGGTAGATAGCCAACCCTCACGTCGAGGAACGTCCTGGCCCATCATCCGCACCAACGGTGCCGGACGCGAGCCGGCACCAGATCGGAGGGCCAGAGTGGACCTGACAGCCGCTCACTGGGTCTACCTGCTGGGCGTCGTCGTGATCATCGCCGTCATGATCGCCCGCAAGAACGTCGTCGTGCCTGCGGTGGCGGCCACCTTCCTCACCGCCTGGGTCTTCACCGGAAGCTTCCCCGACGGCCTGTCCTCGGTGTTCAACGCAAGCCTCGTCGCGGCGTCGGAGCTCTTCAGCATCTTCTTGATCATCGCGCTGATCACCGCCCTCCTCGGCGGTCTGCGCGCCCTCGAGGCGGACAAGCGGATGATCCTCCCGTTCCAGAAGGTGATGCGGAACGGCTCCGTCGCCTTCCTTGTGATCTTCGGCGTCACGTACGTGATCAGCCTGTTCTTCTGGCCCACGCCCGCTGTGCCGCTGATCGGCGCCATCCTGCTTCCCGCCGCCATCCGCGCCGGCCTTCCGGCCATGGGCGCTGCGATGGCCATCGCCATCGCTGGCCAGGGGATGGCGCTGTCGAGTGACTACGTCATCCAGGTGGCACCGGGCCTGTCCGCCACCGCTGCCGGCGTCGACACCGGTGCCGTCGCGGACCGCGCGATGATCCTGTCTGTCATCACCGGCCTTGTCGCGCTCGTGATCGCCTTCCTCAAGGTGCGGCGATCGATCCAGGCACCGGATCCCGTTCTCCTGGAGCGCTGGGAGAACACCGCGGAGGACGGCACGCTCCTCGTCGAGGCCGACGGGAGAGAGGTGGAGGTCGACGCGACGTCCGCTTCAGAAGGCGTTCCCGTGCAGCGCGTTCAGGCTGCCGCTGCGGGAGACGGGCCTGGCGCGACGACTGCGACGACCGCGGTCCGCAGCCGGCCGCTGCACTCGGACGGCGGGGCCGACGGCGTCCCCGTGAGCGGACGCGGCGGAGCGCCCCTCCTGCCTCGCATCCCTGAAGACGGTTCCTTCGTCGGCGAGTGCACCGCGGTCAAGCGGTCCAAGCTCTTCGCCGTCCTGGTACCGGTCGTCTTCCTCGGGGTCGTCGCCTACATGCTGCTGGGCAAGTTCACCGACGTGGTGCCGGAGACGTCCGGCGGTGACGCGGCCGGTCTGGTGGGTGGCACGGCGGCCCTTCTGCTGCTCGCCGCGACGCTGACACTCGACGGCCGCGGCGCTCTGGAGACGTGCGCGACGCACTTCGTCGACGGCCTGGTGTTCGCGTTCAAGGCGATGGGGGTCGTGGTGCCCATCGCCGGGTTCTTCTTCATCGGCAACGCCGACTTCGCCGCGCGCATCATGTCGCTGGACGAAGGGGCGGAGGCGCCGGGCTTCCTGTTCGACCTGGTGTCGTCGGCCCAGACCGCCATCCCCGACAACCCTCTGGTGATGGGCATCGGCATCCTGCTCGTCGGGCTGGCCACCGGCCTGGACGGCTCCGGCTTCTCGGGGCTGCCGCTGACCGGCGCTCTCTCCGGCGCGCTGGGCCCGGCGTCCGGCGTGGACGCCGAGACGCTCGCTGCGATCGGCCAGATGGGCGCCGTCTGGGCCGGCGGGGGAACGCTGATCGCCTGGTCGTCCCTGCTCGCCGTCGCCGGATTCGCCCGGGTGCCGGTGCTCGATCTCGCCCGCAACCTCTTCGTGCCCGTCATGGCCGGCCTGGCGGTCTCGACCGTCGTCGGAGTGCTCGTCCTCTGACGCGCCGAGGGGGTGAACTGCACACGGATCCCCGGCTTCCGTGTGCACAACGCCCCTAAGAACCTGCTCCGCACATCCCTAACGTCGTCTCCACCGACCACCCGTTCCGAAAGGGGATCCCTGTGACCGAGACCCTGTCCCGGCCGACCGAGCTGCTGTCCAAGGAGGACTTCCGCGCCGCGCTGGAGGACGCGATCAAGGGTCGTGAGGCCAAGAACGCGTCGTTCAGCAAGGCGTGGGCCGAAGGCCAGCTGCAGCGGCACCACTTCGCCCGCTGGGCCGAGAACCACTACCACTACGTCGGCCCCTTCGCCGACTACCTGGCATACATCTACGCGAACACGCCGGACGAGTTCACGTTCGCGAAGGACTTCACGCTGCAGAACATGTACGAGGAGGAGCTGGCCGACATCCGCCACACCGACCTCCTCATCAAGTTCGGCGAGGCGTGCGGCACGACGCGTGAGCGCATCGAGGACCCGCAGAACATGAACGCCGTGACGCGGGGTCTGCAGGCGTGGTGCTACGCCACGGCGATGCGCGAGCACTTCGTCGTCGCCACCGCGGCACTCGTCGTCGGCCTGGAGTCGCAGGTGCCGAGCATCTACCGGAAGCAGATCGTCCCGCTGCGCGAGGTGTACGGGTTCACCGAGGACGAGATCGAGTTCTTCGACCTCCACATCACCTCCGACGTGGTCCACGGCGAGCGCGGCTACCAGATCGTGCTCGATCACGCTGACACCCCTGCGCTGCAGCAGCGGTGCCTGCAGTACGTGCGGTGGGGCGCCGAGATGCGCTTCTCGTACACCAAGGCCCTCTACGACACCTACGTGGCGCCGGACCTGGCCGGGTGACAGTTCTCGACGCGACACGCGGCGACGGCGGGGAGGTTCCCCTTCCCGCCGTCGCCCGTATCCGGCGAGGCGCAGCGAGAGCGTTTGTGGGAGTGGACATGACCGAGTGGGTGAAGGTGGCGGAGCTCAAGGAGCTGACGCGTCGCCGCAAGTCAGTGGTAACGGTGGACGGGGAGCCGGTCGCGCTCTTCCTCGTGGGAGAGAAGGTGTACGCGTTCCAGGACACCTGCATCCACCAGGAGCGCTCGCTCGCCAAGGGCGTGCTGCTCAACGGACGAGTGATCTGCCCCGGGCACCAGTGGGCGTTCGACCTCGAGACCGGCTGGGAACGCGACCAGGAACGGTGCCAGCCGACCTACGACGTCAAGGTCGAGGACGGCGCCGTCCACGTCGCTACCGGTAAGCGCGTTCTCGCGCCGAGCTCAACAGACTGACCACCCGGACGAGCAGGAGGAAGCGATGCCAGGAACCATCGTCACGATCGGAGCCGGCCAGACCACCGCGGTGGCCACCAAGACACTGCGGCGCCGCGGACACGACGGTCGCATCGTCATCATCGGCGACGAGAAGCACCGCCCCTATCAGCGGCCTCCGCTGTCCAAGGAGCTCCTGTCCGGGGACCTGGAGCAGGACGGCACCTTCCTCCTCGAGGAGCAGTGGTGCGCCGACAACGGCGTGGAGCTGCACCTCGGTGCACCCGCCATGCGGATCGACGTCGTGGCAGGCCACGTCGAGCTCGAGGACGGCACGCGCGTGCCCGGCGAGCAGTTCCTCGTGGCGACGGGCTCGCGGGCACGTCAGCTCCCCGGCGTGACGGGGGAGCGGGTCGTCTACCTGAGAACGCTCGACGACGCCGTCCGGTTGCGGGGCTACATGCGTCCCGGAGCCCGGGTGATCGCGGTGGGAGCCGGGTTCGTGGGGTCGGAGGTGGCGTCGGTGGCCCGGGCGGCCGGCGCCGACGTCACCGTGATCGAGGCGCTCGACGTCCCGCTCGAGCGCGTGCTGGGCCGGGAGATGGGTGAGGTCTGCGCCCGGCTGCAGCGTGATCACGGCGTCGACCTGTGGACCGGGTCCGGCGTGGCGTCGGTGCGCGAGGGTGCGTCCGGCGTCACCGTCACCACCCACGACGGCAGGTCGGTGGACGGAGACGTCGTCGTTGTCGGCATCGGCACCGTGCCGAATGTCGATGTGGCGGAACGCTCCGGCGTCCACGTCGACAACGGGATCCTGGTCGACGAGCACTGCAGGACCAACGTCGAGGGCGTCTTCGCCGCCGGGGACGTGACGAACCACTGGCATCCCCTGTTCGAGCGCAGGCTCCGGGTCGAGCACTTCGACAACGCCACCAAGCAGGGGATGGCTGCGGCGAAGAACATGCTCGGCAAGCGCACCGTCTTCGACGACCCTCACTGGTTCTGGTCGGACCAGTTCGGCGCGAACCTCCAGCACGCCGGTGACGTGGTCGCCTGGGACGACCTCGTCGTCCGCGGCTCCGTCCAGGACTTGGACTTCATCGCCTTCTACCTGGTGTCCGGCACCGTGCAGGCCGCCTTCGGCGTCAACCGCGGCGGCGACATGTACGTCGCCAAGGAGCTCATCGCCGCCCGGGCGACCCCGGACCCGGCACGGCTGCGCGACGAGGACGTCGAGCTGGCAGAGCTCTTGGCCGACTGACGGACACCCAGACGATCCACACCCAACCCGAGCAAGGAGATCCACGATGGTCGAGTACTTCCGCGTCGCCCGGTCCGGACAGGTGGACGACAACACCGTCCGGCGCTTCTTCGTCAAGGACGTCGAGCTTGCCGTGTCGCGGTGGGAGGGCAAGGTGTACATCACCTCCAACTACTGCACCCACCTGGACTGCCTGCTGTCCAGCGGCAAGGTGACCGACGACGGGCTGCTGTGCTCGTGTCACGGCAGCGTGTTCGACTTCGACTCCGGGGAGCCGATCTCCCCTCCGGCGACGAAGCCGATCAGGATC
>JBMOMI010000188.1:0-6628 GCA_049325235.1 Actinomycetota bacterium
GAGCTCGTCGATGAACCGGACCATGTCGCGGTACCCGCTCCCCGACCCTTGGCACTCCACCCACAACCATCGATCGGGGTCGTCGTCGTCCTCGTCGATCTCGCCGACCTCTCGGGCGTACTCCAGCGCGGGCCGAGGCCACACCTCGCCGGTGGACAGGTCGAGCCGGCCACCTCCGTGCACCGGGTCACCCTCGAGGATCATGGCGAGCTCCTCGAGGTCCACCGGCAACGGTCGCAGCATCGGCGTGGGCCGGTTCCCGAGCGCGGCGTCCAGCGACTCGGCAAGCTCCTCGTCGCCGTCCCAGTCCCTCTCACGCAGCGCGACGACACAGCGAGCAGCGACCTGGGCGGAGCCGTCGACGCCGTCCCGGACCGCCGCCAGCACCCCGTCCCCGATCAGCTGCAGTGAGTTCTCCGGCCAGGGCTCGTGGCTCAGCGCGGCCACCAGGCCCTGGCCGTCCCCTCGGGCGACGAGTGACCGCCACCTCGTCAGGGCCTCCCTGTAGTCCATCCGCGCTCACCCCCTGAGTGTCCGGTCACGCTCGTCCATGAGCTCTCGCCGACGACGAGAGACCAGCAAGGAGGGGTCGCCGAGCCGGAGCGACCCGTAGGTCAGGCGCCGGTCGATCCCAGCGGCGCGAAGAAGCGACTGGGTCCGGTCGGAGACCGACCCGGTGATGCCGAAGTGGGCGAGCAGGTCGCCGCCGGTCATCGGTGACCGGTGCGAGCCGATGGTGCGGTCCCCGGTGGCGACCACCCACGCGACGGCTGCGGCCCCACGGACCGGCGAGCCCTTGCGCCGGAACAGCCTCGGGTCGTTGCGCGCAGCGCGTGCCAGGAAGCGGCGCATCGCCGTGCGGTGCTCGACGTCGAGCAGCGCGTCGGCGCAGGCGTCGCACCCGTCCAGGATCGCCCGGACCGCCGGACGGATCTCGTCAGCGATGCCGGTCCAGTCGAACTCGTCGTCGGGCAGCGGGTCAGCGTCGAGGGCTCTCAGCGCGTCGACGCCGCCGACCTCGTCCGCGATGTACTCGAGGTGGATCTCCTCGTCGGTGAGGTGCTCGAGCCGCTGCGCCGCCAGGAGCGCCTCCCCCAGACCGGCCATCGCCTTCTGCCGGTCGCCGCGGATCAGCGTCAGGTACTGCGGCTCGTACCGGTCGACGGCGGCCAGGGTTTCGGCGGTCAGGTCCGCACGAACACCAATGCGGTCGTGGCAGTAGCGGATCCAGGCACGCAGCACGGAGGGCAGCTTCGCCAGGTAGGACGGCTCGGCGATCACCTTGTGCGGGAACCAGTGAGCCAGGAGCAGCTCCACCGTCACCGGGCTCCACCGCCACGGGTCGCCGGTCGCGTAGCTGGTGCCGAACCACAGCACGCTGCCTAGCAGGTCACGCTCGTCGTCCCGGTCCAGGGGTGCCCCGAACGCCGAGGCGAAGAAGTCCTCGGCGATCCTCGAGATCTCCTCCTGCGACCACTCCCGCCGCTCGGGGGCGACACCACCGGCCGGCAGCATCCGCACCATCCACTCGACGATGGGACGGCACATCGGCCAGCTCTCCGAGGTGAGCGGTGGATAGAGCCGTGACCCGGCGTCGATGGCCGCCTCGATCACGGCGCGGGCTGCCGCCGGATCGGTCCGCGTGAGCGACTGGTCCGGGTCGTCGGCCAGCTTGCCCACCGCGATCACCAGGTCCTCCAGCGGCTGGGGGACGATGAACGCGTCCTTGACCACCGTGCCGAGGTTGTGGTCCACGTAGACAAGGGCCGACAGCGCGTGCCCCGACGGCAGCGTGATCCCCAGCAGGTAGTCGTCGCCGTCGCCGAGCACGTGGGTCATGAACCAGACGTCGGGCTCCAGGCGAGCGTGTCCGAGTGCTGCCAACCAGTCCGGCAACGGATGGCGCCGCACCGCCAGCTCGCGACCGATGCGCGCCGCCAACGCGTCGTCGGACACCAGATGCTGGACGGCGGTCAGCGCCGCCGTGGTCTCGGCGTAGGGCGTCCCGACCAACGAGTCCACCAGCTCGGCGAGGCTGGTCTGCCTCTCGTCCGGCGCGAACGGGTCTCGGCGACGGGGATCTGTGATCTCCAGGAAGCCGCTGGCGATGGCGAGCAGGCCGAGCGGTTCGTCCGAGCGCAGAGCGGCTCGCAGACGCTGGAACAGCTCCTGGCCGTGCGCGTCGTCCGCCTGCCGTAACGGACGCGGGGACGGGCGGCGCTGCTGCGGCTGTCGTCCGTGGCCTCGACCAGGCTTCCTCTTTGGCACTGGTCGACCCTACGGCTCGAGTCGGAGGCGCTTCAGCCGATCGGGAGCCGCCTGATGCGGATGCTGTCGGAAGTGAAGACGACGATGGCTCCGGCTTCCAGATCTTCAGCGACCTCGGGAAGGTTCTCGAGTAGCGTGCGCGCCTGATGCTCCGGGCTGCGATTTCCCTGCCGGAAGAGCACCAGACTCGGCAGCGCCTGAGCCTGCCGGACGAGGAGCTCGCCGAAGTCGGTGTCCGCCGAGATGAGGACACGCCGGTCTTCGAGCGCTGCGGCCAGCACCTCATCGTCGAGGTGGCCTGCAAGGTCTCGATCAGAGACGTGGGCCACGTCGTGGCCAGCCTCGGCGATCAGGGTGGACAGCCGGACACTGAGGCACTCGTCGAGCAGGAACCTCACGCCGGTGCGCGCAGCGGAACCTGCCGCTCGCTGACCGCTGCCGCAGCGAACTCGAGGGCAGCCCGCACATCATCGACGGTCAGCTGCGGATAGTCCGCCAGGATGTCCTCGACCGATTGACCCTGGGCGAGCAGCCCGACCACGGTGGCCGCCGGGATGCGAGTGCCTCGAATGCACGGCACGCCGCCCATGACGCGGTGATCGGCGACGATCCGGGACTCGGTCACTTCTGCAGTCTAGGCGGGTCGTCCCCCTGGTGGCGCTCACAACGGCAGGTCTCTGCCGCGTTTCACACCCAGTCGAGCTCCGCGGACGTCGCCCCGCCGGCCAGCTTCGCGTAGCCGGGGCCTCGGTCGAAGAACGGCTCGGCGTCCGGCCGCTGGGACCGCAGCTCCTCCCGCAACGCGTCCGAGGCCGCGGCGTCCAGCTCGGGGGCGTCCTCGGTCCCGGACAGGACGACGCCGTAGTCGGTGCGCGCGCCGTCCAACGAGACCTTGCCCCACCGGACGTCGCGCAGCACCTCGTCGTACGGACGCTCCAGCGGATCCCCCCAGCCCCCGCCGCCGGTGGTCCGGATGCGGATGAGCTCGCCGGCCTTGACCGGCTCGTCGTCGGCCAGCGCGTCGACCTCCCGCTCGTTCGGCCCGCCCGGGTCGATCGTCACCGAGAAGGGCCGCCCCGCCTTGCCTCCGCGCACGCCCCAGCAGGACAGGATCGACCGGTCCGCGATCGACATGAAGCTGGCGTCCTCGAGCATCCGGATCCGCTTCTCGTAGCCGAGCCCTCCGCGGTAGCGGCCCGGCCCGCCGGAGTCCACCGCGAGCCCGAGGGACTCCACGACGAACGGGAACCGGCTCTCGCTGAACTCGCTCGGCAGGTTCCGCGAGTCCGGGACGACGTGGATGGTGTCCTCGCCGTCGGCGTAGTACCGACCGCCGGACCCGCCGCCCAGCACCTCCCTCATGAGGTACGGCTGGCCGTCGAGGTCGGTGCCGTAGACGCCGGTGTAGCGGATGGTCTCCTGGTCGGCCGGCATGTTGCCGTCGACCGCCTTGGCCACCGCGCCGGCAAGGACGCCGAGAAGCCGCAGGATGACGAACGTGCGGGCGTTCGTCGGCGCCGGGAACACCGGGGTCAACAGCGTGCCCTTCGGCGGGAACCGCATCTCCAGCAACGGGACGACGCCCTCGTTGACGTCGAGCTCGGCCATCCGCTCCGGTGAGTCGGCGAGGTTGCGCAGGATCGGCGCCAGCCACTTGGCGAGGAAGTTGCCGTCGGCGTAGTCGCCGCAGTGGTTGATCGGCCCCTTGGCCTGCGGTCCGGTGCCGGTGAAGTCGATGATCAGGCGCGGCCCCCCGTGCTCGGACTCCGGCACCTTCGTCAGCGTGATCCGCTGCCGGTGCAGCTTCGGCTCCTCGACGCCGTCGTGCTCGGCGTAGTCCTCCCAGACGTACTCGCCGTCGGGGATCTTCGCGAGGATCTCGCGGCGGAACGTCTCCGTGGTCTTGTCCAGCACCGCGTCGAACGACGCCTCGACCGCCTGGCGTCCGTAGCGGTCGAACAGCTCGCCCAGCCGCCGGGCGCCCATCAGGCACGCCGAGCACTCGGCGTCCAGGTCTGCGGCGAGGGACTCCGGCATCCGGGAGTTGCGGGTCATGATCCGCAGCGCCGCCTCGTTCGGAACGCCCTGGTCCCACAGGCGGATCGGCGGGACCATCAGGCCCTCCTCGTACACGCTCGTGGCGTGCGACGGCATCGACCCGGGGACCGCGCCACCGATGTCGTCGTGGTGCCCGAACGCCTGCACAAAGGCGACGACCTCGCCGTCGTGGAACACCGGCACCGTCACGCACAGGTCGGGCAGGTGGCCGATGCCGCCCTCGGACAGGTAGACGTCGTTGTGGAAGAACACGTCGCCGGGCCGCATGGTCTCCAGCGGGAAGTCGCGCGCCACCGGGTGGACGAGCGCGGAGTAGGACCGGCCGGTCAGCTTGCGCAGGTGCCGGTCGTGGATGCCCGCGCGGAAGTCGTGGGCGTCGCGGATCATCGGCGACCGAGAGGTCCGCGCGATGGCCGTCTCCACTTCCTTCTCCACGCTCGCCAGGTAGCCCTCGACGATCTCCACGAGCACCGGGTCGACCTGGGTGCCGGGCGGGGTCAGGCGGTAGGGGCGGGCGCTCATCGGGTCGCCTCCTCGGCGTCGGTGCGGGACAGCATCAGGTTGCCGAAGCGGTCGACCTCGGCGGCGAAGTGCGGGTGCACCGGCACGGTGGAGCCGAATTCTTCGATCACGGCGGGTCCGGTGACGACGTCGCCGGCGCCGAGCAGCGCCCGGTCGTACACCGCTGCCGGCGACCACTGCTCGCCGAACCAGACGCTGCGCGTACCGGTCCGGGCGGTTTCCGCGCCGGTTCCGGCGTCCACCTCGACCAGCTCCGGACGCCGGATCGGCCCGACCCCGGTGACCCGCAGGTTGACCCACTCGACCTGCTGCCGGTCGTCGCCGGCGAAGTCGTACCCGTAAAGCCGGCGGTGCTCGGCGTGGAACGCGTTCGCCACGGCATCGGCGAGCTCGACCGTCACCGGCCCGTCGCCCATCTCGACGCGGACCTCGGACGCCTGGCCGAAGTACCGCAGGTCCGCGGTGCGGACGTACCGGCGCTCCGGCGGCGGGAAGCCCTCGCGCTCGAGTGCGGCGTCCGCCTCGGCGGTGAGCTGGTCGAGCACCTTGGCGACCTCGGCGAGGTCCAGACGGTCGTGCCGCGCCACCGCGGTGCGGACGTAGTCGTTCCGGACGTCGACGGTGAGCAGGCCGAACGCCGACAGGTTCCCGGGGTTGACCGGCACGAGAACGCCCTTCAGGCCCAGGACGTCGACGAGCCGGCACGCGAGCAGCGATCCGGACCCGCCGAAGGTCACCATCCTGAAGTCGCGCACGTCCAGTCCCCGCTTGACCGTGATCTGCCGCAGGGCGTTCGCCTGGTTCCACGCGGAGACCTCGAGGACGCCGGTGGCCGTCTGCTCCAGCGACATCCCCAGCCGGTCCGCCAGGTCCTGCAACCCTGCCCGGGCGGCCTCGACGTCCAGCGGGATCTCCCCGCCGAGCAGGTACGGCGGGATCCGGCCGAGGACGACGTGGGCGTCGGTGATCGTCACGTCCCGCCCGCCCTTGCCGTAGCAGATCGGCCCAGGGTCGGCGCCCGCCGACTGCGGCCCGACCTTGAGCGTGCCCTCCGGGCTGACCCAGGCGATGGAGCCCCCGCCTGCGCCGACCGTCACGACGTCGATCATCGGAATCTTGCTGGGGTACGCCCCCACCGAGCCCTCGGTCGTCAGCGCGGGGTGGCCGTTGACGACGACGGTGACGTCGGTCGACGTCCCGCCGCCGTCGCACGTGAGCACGCTGTCGAAGCCGGCCGCGCCGGCCACCATCGCAGCGCCGAGGGCTCCGGCCGCCGGGCCGGACAGCACCGTGGTGATCGGCTGCCGGGTGACCTCCTCCGCGGACAGCACGCCGCCGTTGGACTTCATCACGTAGAACGGCACGCGGCGGGCCGCGGCAGCGCTGTCCGAGCCGGTGGTGAACTCGTCGAGCCGGCGGGCGATGTTGGCGACGTACCGCCGGATGTTCGGCTTCACGGCGGCGTCGACGAGCGTCGTCATGGAGCGCTCGTACTCGCGGTACTCGCGCAGCACCTCGCTGGAGATGGACACGACCGCGTCGGGGTGCTCCCGCTCCAGGACGTCGCGCATCCGCTGCTCGTGCTCGGGGTTGACGTAGGAGTGCAGGAAGCAGACGCCGATCGTGGAGATGCCGGCGTCGCGGAAGAAGCGGGCCGCGGCAACCGCCTCCGCCTCGTCGAACGGCGCGAGCTCGCTGCCGTCGACGGCGATCCGGCCCTTGACGGTGCGGACCCGGTCGGCCGGGACGATGCGGGGCGGCTTGACCCAGAAGTACGAGT
>JBMOMI010000189.1:0-5941 GCA_049325235.1 Actinomycetota bacterium
GCCGTCACGGCGGTCGAGTCTATGTCGCGGGCGCAGACAGGGCTGAACGCGTCAGGCCCCCGCCGCGGCGACCGCGGCGGGGGCCCGACCCGGCGACGAGGGTCAGCCCTTGCGCTCGAGGATCTCCTCGGTGGCCTGCGGCAGCACGGAGAACAGGTCACCGACGACGCCGAAGTCGACGAGCTCGAAGATCGGCGCCTCCTCGTCCTTGTTGACCGCCACGATCGCCTTGGACGTCTGCATGCCGGCGCGGTGCTGGATCGCCCCGGAGATGCCCGCGGCGACGTACAGCTGCGGCGAGACGGTCTTGCCGGTCTGCCCGACCTGGTTCGCGTGCGGGTACCAGCCGGCGTCCACGGCCGCGCGGGAGGCACCGACGGCGGCCCCGAGCGCGTCGGCGAAGGCCTCGACGGGGGCGAAGTCACCGGACGTCCCACGGCCGCCGGACACCACGATCGCGGCCTCGGTCAGCTCCGGGCGACCGGTCTTCTCCCGCGGCTTGCGGTCGGTGATGAGCGCCTTCTTCGCGGCCTCGGAGACGGTCACCGCGACGTCCACCCGTTCGGCAGCGGCCGGCGCCGGCTCCGGGGTCGCCGAGTTCGGCTTCACCGTGATGATCGGCGTCCCGCGGGTGACCTTGGCCTGCACCGTGTAGGACCCGGCGAACACCGACTGCGTGGTGGTGATCTGCCCGCCGGCGACCTGGACGTCGACGGCGTCCGTGATCAGCCCGCTGCCGGTCTTGACCGACAGCCGGGCCGCGATCTCCTTGCCGTCACCGGAGCTCGGCAGCAGCACCGCGGCGGGCGAGGCCTGCTCGACCAGCTGGGCCAGCACCTCGGCCTTCGGGGCGACGAGGTAGTCGGTGACGTCGCCGTCGGCGACGCAGTAGACCTTCGCGGCGCCGAACTCCGCGAGCGTCTCGCGCACGACCTCGTAGTCGGCTCCGATGAGGACGGCGGACGGCTCGCCGATGCGCCGGGCGATGGTCAGCAGCTCGTGCGTGGTCTTGCGGACGGCCCCGTCGACGTGGTCGACGAGCACGAGGACCTCTGCCATGAGTGCTCCTCTCCTTGTGGGTGACGGGGTCAGACGAACTTGCGGGAGACCAGGAACTCGGCGAGCTTCACGCCGCCGTCGCCCTCGTCGGCGACGACCTCGCCCTTGCTCCGGGGCGGGCGGGCGGTGAAGGACTCGACCTGAGTCCACGCGGCGTCCAGGCCGACCTCGCCGGCGTCGACGCCGAGGTCGGCCAGCGACCAGGTCTCGATCGGCTTCTTCTTCGCCGCCATGATCCCCTTGAACGACGGGTACCGCGGCTCGTTGATCTGGTCGGTGACGCTGACCAGGGCCGGCAGGTCGGCCTCCACCGTCTCGGTCGAGGCGTCGCCGTCGCGCCGGATGGTCACGTGGCCGTCGGCGACGGACAGCTCGGACGCGAACGTGACCTGCGGCAGCCCCAGGCGCTCGGCGAGCATCGCCGGGACGACGCTCATCGTTCCGTCGGTCGACGCCATCCCGGTCAGGACCAGGTCGACCGGGCCCGAGTCGCCGATCTTCTCGATCGCCTTGGCGAGGACGAGGGAGGTGGCCGGCGCGTCCGACCCGTGCAGGGCGTCGTCGCTGACGTGGACGCCGGAGTCGGCGCCCATCTGCAGCGACTTGCGGACCGCGTCCACCGCGTCGGCCGGGCCCATCGTGAGGACCACGACCTCGGCGTCGCCGGCCTCCTTCAGCTTCAGGGCCTCCTCGACGGCGTACTCGTCCAGCTCGGACAGCAGACCGTCGACGCCGGTGCGGTCGGTCGTGGTGTCGCTGGTGAACGTGCGCTCCGCCTGGGCGTCGGGGACGTACTTGACGCAGACGACGATCTTCATGGTCGCTGGCCGACCTCCTGTGCTCGCGTCGCCGGGAACGGTGCCGGCGGGGGCCGTTCGGCCCCGTGGATCGGCGTCAGCCTGCCAGCAGGCGTCGGCCGGTGCAGTGACGGGTGTCTCTCGACGCGATGTTACCCGCGAGTAGCTCAGCCTCAACCTCGCACGACGTGACGTCGCCCACGGGTCGTGGACGCCGACCGCGGCTGTGGCAGGCTGCCCCGCCGTGCAGGACGCGCGAGGCGGTGAGGTGGCACCGGCGGTCGGCACGTTCTGCCTCGTGCTGCACTCGCACCTGCCCTGGCTGGTGCACCACGGCCGGTGGCCGGTCGGCGAGGAGTGGCTCTACCAGGCGTGGATGCAGAGCTACCTGCCGCTGACCCGGGTGCTGCGCCGGCTCGCCGACGGGGGACGCCGCGACCTGCTCACCCTGGGGGTGACCCCGGTGCTCGCCGCGCAGCTGGACGACCCGTCCGCGCTGGCCGGCGCGCGGGCCTGGGCCGCCGACTGGTGGCTGCGGGCGCAGCAGCTGGCGAGCCGGGCGGAGCCGCAGCTGCGCCTCCTGGCCGCCGAGGAGTTCCGAGCGGCGAGCCGGGCCCTGGCCGAGCTCGAAGGTCCGTGGCGCGCGGGCGGCTCCCCGGTGCTGCGACAGCTCGCCGACTCGGGCGCCGTGGAGCTGCTCGGCGGCCCGGCGACGCACCCCTTCCTGCCGCTGCTCGACCCGCGGGTGGCCGGGCTCGCGCTGGCAGCGGGGCTGGACGACGCCCGGTGGCGGCTCGGGTCGGCGCCCCGGGGCATCTGGACGCCGGAGTGCGGCCACGCGCCCGGCCTGGAGCAGGTGCACGCGGCGGCAGGCGTGCAGCACCTGGTGCTGGACGAGGCGACGGTGGCGGCGGCGGGCCGGTCGGTGCACGCCGGGTGGCGGCTCGGCGGCACGGACGTCGTCGCGGTGGGCCGGGACCTCGCGGTGACCGACCGCATCTGGTCGTCCCGCCGCGGCTACCCCACCGGCCGGGCGTACCGGGACTTCCACGCCGTCGACCAGGCGTCCGGCGTCCGCGCGTACGCCGTCACGGGTGAGGGTGAGAAGCGTTGGTACGCATCGAGTCTCGCCGCTGAGGCGGTGGCTCGTGACGCCGAGGACTTCGTCGGCGCCGTGCGGTCACGGCTGCTCGACGTGGCGGCGCGCGACGGCAGGCCGGGTCTGGTCGTCGCGGCCTACGACACCGAGCTGTTCGGGCACTGGTGGCACGAGGGCCCGGCGTTCCTGGACCGGGTGCTGCGGCTCCTGCCGACGGCAGGGGTCCGCGTGACCACGCTGTCGCGGGCGCTGGCCGGCGACGAGCACCATGCGCCGCTCGTGGCCGGCAGCGCGGACGTCGGGCCGGGGTCGTGGGGCGCCGGCAAGGACTTCCGCGTGTGGGCCGGCGAGCCGGTGGCGGACCTGCGCGACGAGGCGTTCTGGGTGCAGCGGCGGCTCCTGGACACCCTCGACCGGGAGCGGGGCGCCGGGCGCCTCGTGGAGCGCCGCCGGGACCTCGACCAGCTGCTGCGGCAGGCTCTGCTCGCCCTCGGCAGCGACTGGGCGTTCATGGTGACGAGGGACTCCGCCGCCGCGTACGCCCGCACCCGCGCGGCCGAGCACCAGCGGCGGTTCCACGCGCTCGCCGAGCTCGTGGACGCCGGCGCGCCCGCACGCGCGGCAGCGCTGGCCGAGGCCGCCCGGCAGGCCGAGGACGACGGGCCGTTCGGCTGGCTGGACGCCCGGGCGCTGGCCTGAGCCGGCCCTCGGCCGAGTCCCTGGCGGGGTCCCCGATGTACAACCTCGTGCCGTCTGCAGCAGACTGACCGGGTGAAGACCACGCGTGCCGCCGGACGGCGCCTGCCCACCAGCCCGTTCGCGCCTCGCCCCGTGGCCGAGGTGGAGACCTTCGAGGTCGACGACCGCGTCACGCACGACCGGTACGGGCTGGGCACGGTCGTCAGCCTCGGCGCGGACGCCTCGGTCGTCGTGAGGTTCCGTACCGGCAAGGTGCTGGTGCCCTCGCCCTACACCCGGTTGCACCGCCTCTGATCTGACCAGCGCTTCCCGGCCGGCGCGTCAGCCGGCGCCTTCGGGGTCGCCGGCCGCGCGGCGTCCCGCCTCGGCGTGCTTGCGCGCCATGTCCTGCAGCGCTGCACGCCGGGCCGCCTCCGCGTCGGTGACGAGCGAGAGGTCCTTGACCACGCGGCCGGGTACACCGGCGACCACCGCGTGGTCCGGGTAGGCGCCCCGCGCCACCGTGTGCGCCGCGAGCACGCAGCCGGCGCCCACCGTCGTGCCCCGCAGGACGCTCGCCTTGACGCCGATCCAGGTGCCGTCCCCGATCCGCACCGGGGTCTTCGTGATGCCCTGGTCCTTGATCGGGACGTCGGTCCGCTCGGTCACGTGGTCGAAGTCGCCGACGTACACCCAGTCCGACAGCAGCGCGCCGGCGCCGACGGAGACGTCGAGGTAGCAGTTCACGGTGTCGTGCCGACCGAAGACGGTCTTGTCGCCGACGCGGAGCGTGCCCTCGTGGGCCCGCAGCGCCGTGCCGTCGCCGACGTGCACCCACCGGCCGAGGACCAGCCGCCCGTAACCGGGGCGGGCGTACAGCTCCACGTCGCGGCCGAGCAGCACGAGACCCTCGGTGACGATGTGGGGGGCGGTGAGCCGCAGCCGCAGGAGCCGCAGGTAGCGGACGAGGTACCAGGGCGTGACCGCGCGGTGGCGGACCACCCAGCGCAGCGACTCGCGGGTCAGGTACCGGGCCTGCCGCGGGTCGCGCCCGCTGCGCAGCCGCTCCGCCCACGCCCTCAGCACGCCGCCCGACCCTACCCGCACCGCTGCTCGCCCCCGCCACCGTTGCTCGCCCGCGCCACCGCGACGGCCCGTCTCGCGCCGCCCCGGCGGTGGTGACGGCGAGCAACGCCACCGCCCCGGCGACTTGCCCTCCACAACGGGCCCTGGACGGCGCACCGTCCACAGGCGCCCGTGCCACCGTGTCGCGGGCACCGGGCGGCCGCGCACGCTGCACGACCATGCGCACCGACCCCGAGCTGCCCGCCGTGTTCACCCGCGCCGAGGCGCGCGCCGCCGGCCTGACCGACCGCCAGATCGACCGGCGCCTGGCCGCCGGTCGGTTTCGCGCGGTGCGCCGCGGCGTGCTCGTCGTTGCGGACGCGGCCGAGCCCGGCGGCCCGACGCCCTTGCTGGAGCGGATCCGCGCCGCCTGGCGGGCCGGACCCGCGGGCCTGGTGCTCAGCCACCACACGGCGGCTGCGGCCTGGGGCCTGCCGACGCCGCTGGGCAAGGAGCTGCCCGTGTGCGCCACGCGTCGGCCGGACGGGCGAGCGTGCACGCGGTACTACCCCGACCTCACGGTCGAGGTCGCGTCGTTGCCGCCGGTCGACGTGATCCGCCATGACGGCCTGCTGATAACCTCCGCGGCGCGCACGGTCGCCGACTGCCTGCGGCACCTGGACCGCCGCGACGGGCTCGCCATCGCGGACGCCGCTGCCCACCAGGGCCTCACGGACGTGGCCGAGGTGGCCGACGTCCTGGCCCGCTGCGCCCACTGGCCAGGAGCCCGGACGGCGCACGAGCTGGTCGACCTGGTCGACGGCCGCCGCGAGTCGCCGCTCGAGTCGTGGTCGGCGCTGGCGTTCCACGACGCCGGCCTGGCACCCCCGGTGCCGCAGGTGCAGCTTCTCGACGCGCACAGGCGGGCCACCGCCCGGGTTGACTACTGGTGGGCCGAGGGCGTTGCCGGCGAGGCGGACGGGCGCGCGAAGTACCTCCTTCGCGCGGCAGCACGCGCCGGTGCCACGGACGAGGCCCTGGTCGCGGTGCTCACCGCCGAGCGCTCCCGCGAGCAGGCGGTCCGGGAGCTGGGAGCGGAGCTGGAGCGCTGGGGAGCGGGCGACGTCCTCGACCCGGCGCGGACCGCCCGGCTCGTGGCGCGCATCACCCGGGCCCGCGAGGTGGCGGCGGGGCGCGGGTGCACGTTCCGCGTCGCCCTGACCCCTCCTCCGGTACGGCGGTG
>JBMOMI010000189.1:5951-6573 GCA_049325235.1 Actinomycetota bacterium
TGGCCGTCCTCGGCGGCCCCGGCGGTAGCGGCGGCGAGCAACGGCAGCCCCGGCGAGCGTGTCAGCCCGGGCGCGTGCCCGTGACGGCGACGTTGTAGAACAGGCCCGCCGGCAGCACCGTCGACAGCAGGCGGTCGACCGCGGACAGGCGCTGCCACGACCGGTAGGCGAACATCGCCCATCGCCAGCCGAGGCGCTCGGGGTTCACCGCCGCCTCGAACGTGCGCACCGGCCACCCGAGGAACGCGGCGGTCAGCTCCTCGGTCTGCGTCCGGACGTCGACCGCTCCCGCGCGCAGGGCGGTGCGGGCCAGCTCGTCCGGGCCGAACGTGTGCAGGTCGACGACCGCCTCCAGGGCCGCGGCGCGGGAGGACTCGTCGAGCTCGGCCGCCGGGCGGGCCCAGGACTCCCGCAGCCAGGGCAGCCGTGTGACCCGCGTCGTGGCCGCCCACGTGAGGCGGCCGAGGCGCCGCGCGTACCAGTCCCCGATGCGTGTCGGCTCGCCGGCGAAGACGAACCGCCCGCCGGGGCGCAGCACCCGCAGGACCTCAGCGATGGCCTGCTCGACGTCCGGGATGTGGTGCAGCACCGCGTGGCCGACCACCACGTCGAACGACGCGTC
>JBMOMI010000190.1:0-6567 GCA_049325235.1 Actinomycetota bacterium
CGACCGGCTGGCTGCCGTGGATCCCGAGCTGGCCGCCGTCCTGCTGGCCGCGGGACGGCCGGCGTGGCAGGTGCTGGCCGGGGCCCTTCCGTGGCTCGGGGTCAGCCGCGGCCGGCTGCGCTACGCCGACGACCCGTTCGGCGTGATGTACGCGGTGTGCACCTGGATTCCTTGATCACGCCCGGATTCCTTGATCATGCTCGGTTTCCTTGATCACGGGGAGGGTGGGGTGAGGTCGCGGAGCCGCTCGGCCAGGGCCAGCGCGTCGAACGGCGCGTGCACCTTGGCGTCGTTGTCGAAGTAGACGTACACGTCGCGGCCGGACTCCGCCCACCGCCGCACCTTCGCTGCCCAGGAGTCCAGCGCCTCGGCGGAGTAGCCGCTGACGTACAGCTCGACGTCCCCGTGCAGGCGTACGTAAACGAAGTCCGCGGTGACGTCCTCGAGCAGCGGCCACGTGCCGGCCGTGTCGGCGACGACCAGCCCGATCCCCTTCTCCCGCAACAGCTCGGGGAACTCAGGGGAGGCGAACGACGCGTGCCGCACTTCGATCGCGTGCCGCAGTGGGCGGTCGGCTGCGGTCGTCGTCCAGGCCCTGCCGTCGAGCCGCTCGTCGTGCTGCTCGGCGACGTGCGCGGCGGCGACCGTCGAGCGGGGCAGCAGGTCGCAGAACGCGGCGACCCGGTCCACGTTGAAGCCGAGGTTCGGCGGCAGCTGCCACAGCATGGGCCCGAGGCGCTCCTCCAGCGCCAGCGGCCCGGACGCGAGGAAGTTCGCCAGCGGCACCTCCACGTCCCGCAGCTTCTTCATGTGCGTGATGAAGCGACCGCCCTTGACGGCGAACACGAAACCCTCGGGTGTCTGGGCCGCCCAGGCCCGGTAGCTCTCCGGGCGCTGGAGCGAGTAGAAGGAGCCGTTGATCTCCACGGTCGGCATCCGCTCGGCGACGTACTCCAGCTCGCGGCGCTGCGGCAGCCCCTTCGGGTAGAACACCCCGCGCCAGCCGGCGTACCGCCATCCGGAGATCCCGATCCGGACGACACCCGGCCGCGCCGGGCTCACCGGTGATTCCTCGGCGGCAGGGCGTGCAGCCGGACGTCGGTCAGCCGGCCGGCGTCCGCCGTCACCGTCGCGTACGTGCAGGCCGGCTGCCGCCGCCGGTCGGTCGGCGACCCCGGGTTGAGCAGCCGGAGCCCGCCGGGCGCCACCGTGTCCCAGGGGATGTGCGAGTGGCCGAACACGAGGACGTCGCAGTCGCCGAACCGCTCCGCGCAGCGCCGTTCGCGGCCCGTGGCCGGACCCGTCTCGTGCACGACCGCGAGCCGCAGGCCCTCCACCTCCGCGCGCGCCACCTCGGGCAGGCGGGCCCGCAGCGCGGGACCGTCGTTGTTCCCGTACACGGCGACCAGGTCGCGGGCGCGCTCCGACAGCTCGTCCAGCAGGGCGACGTCCACCCAGTCCCCCGCGTGGACGACGACGTCGGCCTCCTCCACCGCCGTCCACACCTCCGCCGGCAGGTCGCGGGCACGGACGGGCACGTGCGTGTCGGCGAGCAGGAGGAGACGCTGGCTCACTCCCCCATCCTGGCGGCCAGCACCGGCGACGGCGCCCCGGCACCGGCGCCGATCGCCGGCACCAGCTCGGCCAGCGCAGCCGGGCCCGGGACCACCGGCGACCAGCCGAGCTCGTCGTGGGCACGCCGCGTCGACATCAGCGGCGCGTGGCGAGCCAGGTTCAGCCAGCCGGGATCGGTCGGTTGCAGCCGCAGCCGCCAGGTGAGGTCTGTCAGGGCTCGCACGGGCGCCCACGGCACCGGCAGGTAGCGGGCGGCGCGCAGCGCGCCCGCGATGTGGGCCGCGCGGACCGGCGGGTCGGCGGCCACGTTGAACGCGCCACGGGCCCGCCTCAGGATCACCCGGCACAACGCGTCGGCGAGGTCGTCGGCGTGCACGACCTGCACCTGCACTCCGGAGGGCAGGGGTACGAGGGGCAGCGGCCAGCGGCCCACCCAGCCCTTCGGCAGGAGCGCGCCGAGGAAGTAGCGGCCGATCTCGCTGCCCGCCGCGTGCTGCATCACCAGCCCGGGTCGCACCCGGGCCACCGTGAGGCCCGGGTGGCTGGCCTCCACGGTGTCGAGCACCCGCTCCGCCGCCGCCTTGTGCACGCAGTACCGCGAGGTCGGCACCCCGTCGGTCGGCCAGCTCTCGTCGACGGCACGGTCCTGCGGGCCCGGCGAGTACGCCCCGACGGACGACAGGTGCACGAGGTGCGGGACGCCCGCCGCGACGGCCGCGTCGGCAACTCGCTGGGTGCCTTCGACGTTGGTGCGGCGCATCAGCTCCTCGTCGTGGCTGGGCTGGATCGACCAGGCCAGGTGCACGACGGCGTCCACTCCCACCATGGCCGCCGCGAGGGCCGGTGCGGAGTCCGGCGCCGCGACGTCGAGCGCGTGCCAGCGCACCTGCGCGTACGGCTGGTGCCCGCCGGCGGGCGGCCGCCGCACGACGCCCGCCACCTCACCAACACCGTCCTCGGCGACGAGCCGCCGCAGCAGCGCCGTCCCGACGTTGCCGGAGGCCCCCGTGACGAGGACCCGCAGGCGGCTCTCAGCGAGCACGTGCCCCGACGTCCCGCACCGGCTCGAGCGGATCGTGGCCGATGCTCGTCAGCCGGTGCCGCCAGTGCGCCTCTCCCGCCGTCGGCTCGAGGTCCCCGCGACGCTCCTCACGGACCTCGGTGACCACCCGGCGCATCAGCCGCGGGTCGTCGGCGGTGAGGTCACACCGGCGCTTGCCGAGAACGGCGAGCACCTGCCGTCCGCGCTCGGTGCCGGCCTGGTCGGGCAGCTCCTCGCCGTCGGGTCCGCTCGAGCGAACGCGCAGCCAGTCCCCCAGCTCCCGCGACGTCATGTTGACGACGGTGTGGAAGTCGTCCCACAGGGCAACGGTCTCCGGGTCGTCATGCACGGTCATGCCGGAGCGCTACCCCGCTGCGGCGCGGCGAAACATGGCGATTCGGGCGGCTGTGACCGGGTAAGCGGGTGACTATGAGCGCTCCGAGCACCCTGCCCGACAGCCGTCCCGACGGCCGCGTCGCTGTCGTCACCGGATCGGACTCCGGCATCGGCCGCGCAATCGCGGTCGCGCTCGCCGAGGCCGGTCACGACATGGGCGTCACGTGGCACCGGGACGCCGAGGGCGCGCAGGAGACCGCCCGCCAGGTCCGGGACGCCGGGCGGCGCGCCGAGGTCCGGCGGCTGGACCTCACCGACCTGCCGGACGCCGGCGCGGTGGTCGACGAGCTCACCGACGCACTGTCGGACTCCGGGCGCCTCGACGTCCTGGTCAACAACGCCGGGACGGGGACGGCGACGCCGCTGCTGGACCTCGACTTCGGCACGTGGCGCGAGGTGCTCGCCACCGACCTGGACGGCGCGTTCTGCTGCCTGCAGCGGGCAGCGCGGCGGATGGTCGCCGGCGGCCGCGGCGGTCGGATCGTCAACATCACCAGCGTGCACGAGCACGCCCCGCGGGTGGGCGCTGCGCCCTACTGCGCGGCCAAGGGCGGACTCGGGCTGCTGACCCGCACGGCGGCCATCGAGCTGGCCGAGCACGGCATCACGGTCAACGCGGTCGCCCCCGGAGAGATCGCCACCCCGATGACCGGCCAGGAGGACGTCGACCCGACCACGCAGGAGCGGCCCGGAGTGCCGCTGCGCCGCCCCGGCGACGCCCGCGAGGTCGCGGCGGTCGTGGCGTTCCTGTGCTCGGAGCAGGCCGGCTACGTCACCGGCGCCTCGTGGACGGTGGACGGCGGGATGCTCCAGATGGGCCCGATGGCCGGGTCGCACCTGACCTCGGACGACTGGCGGCGGCCCTAGGGACCGTGGCGCTTCAGCCGGCGCGCAGCGGCGAGTTCTCACCGTCCAGCAGCTCGAGCGCCAGCGTCGTGTAGCCGTGCTCCTCGAACAGCACGGTGACGCGGTCGGACTCGACCAGCGAGACGGTGCCGGGCCCGAACTCGCGGTGCTCGACCCGCTGCCCGGTGCGAAACCGGCTGTGCCCGACGGCCTCCGAGGTGCCCGCGTCGCAGGAGTCGCAGTTCCCGCAGGGATCGCGCCGCTCCTCGCCGAGCAGCTCGAGCAGCACCCGGCGGCGGCAGTCCAGGGTGTCGGCGTACGTCCGCACCATCTCCACGCGCGAGGCGTCGGTGGCGCGCCGGCGCTCCCGGTCGGCGGCGATGCGCTCGAGCACCGCCGGCAGGTCGTCGTCCGCCGCCCACGCCAGGCGCCCGTCGTCGTCCCGGGTCACCGCGGCCACGCCGACCAGCGCACCCACGGCCCGTGCCACGGTGCGGTCGGCCAGGCCGCTGGCCCGCACCAGCTCGCGGCGACCGAGCGGCCCGCCCGCGCGCAGCGCCTGGGCCACCCGCTCGAGCGTCGCCGGCCGCGGGCCTCCACCGCCACGCAGGTACCGCCCGAGGGCGAAGTCCTCCCCGCGGTGCACGAGCAGGGCGGTGGCGGGCTGGCCGTCCCGGCCGGCCCGGCCCACCTCCTGGTAGTAGGCGTCCAGCGACGGCGACGGCCCGGCGTGGACGACGAAGCGCACGTCGGCACGGTCGATGCCCATCCCGAACGCGCTGGTGGCCACCACCAGGTCGGCGCGACCGGACGTGAACTCGTCCTGGACCGCGTCCCGGTCCCGGCTCGCCATCCCCGCGTGGTACCCGCGGGCCGCCCGCCCGGCCGACGTCAGCGCCTCGGCCAGCCGGTCGACGTCCGCGCGGGTCTGGGCGTAGACGATGCCGGCGCCGTCCAGCGACACCGCCGCGTCGACGACGATCCGCTCGGAGGTGCCGGCGTCCGCGGCGTCCCGCGCCCCGAGCCAGATGTTGGGGCGGTCCACGTCTCCGACGACGACCGAGGCGCCCTCGATCCCGAGCCGCTCGACGATGTCGTCACGCACGTGCTTCGACGCGGTGGCAGTCATTGCGAGCACCCGCCCGGCGGCCATCCGCTCCGCGGCGGCCGCGACCTGCAGGTAGTCGGGCCGGAAGTCGTGGCCCCACTCGCTGACGCAGTGCGCCTCGTCGACGACGAGCAGCCCGACGCGGGTCGCACCGAGCGCCTCGGCGACCGGGTCGCGGCCGAGCTGCTCGGGGGCCAGCAGGACGACGTCCAGCGCGCCGGCGCGGACGTCGTCCAGCACGCCGGCGGCCTGCCGCGCGGTCAGGGATGAATTCAGCACGGCCGCCCGGCGGCCGGTGGCCTCGAGCGCCGCCCGCTGGTCGCGCTGCAGGGACAGCGTCGGCGACACGACGACCGTCAGCCCCTCCCGCAGCCGGGAGGCGATGTCGTACACCGCCGTCTTGCCAGCACCCGAGCGGGCGACGAGCACGGTGGGCCCGTGGGCCAAGGCCTCCAGGGCGGAGCGCTGCTCGGGGCGCAGGCCGGCGTCCGGGCCGAGGACCGCGCGGACGGCGTCGTCGAGTCGGGTCACGGCGCCCGGCTTACCCCCGGTCAGCGGGGGCATGCCGCCGCCGTGCGCGGGTAGTGGCCTCCCATGCGCATCGGGTACTTCCTGTCGAGCGAGGAGCACGGTCCGGACGAGCTCGTCCGACAGGCCCGCCGGGCCGAGGACGCCGGTTTCGACGCCTTGTGGATCAGCGACCACTACCACCCGTGGAACGACGAGCAGGGGCACAGCCCGTTCGTGTGGTCGGTCATCGGCGCGATCGGGCAGCTCACCTCTCTGCCGGTCACCACGGCCGTGACCTGCCCCACCGTGCGGATCCACCCCGCGGTCGTCGCCCAGGCCGCGGCCACCTCGGCGTGCATGGTGCGGGGCGGCTTCCGTCTCGGGGTCGGCAGCGGCGAGGCCCTCAACGAGCACATCCTGGGCGACCGGTGGCCGACGGCGGACGTGCGCCTGGAGATGCTCGAGGAGGCCGTCGGCGTGATCCGCGCGCTGCTCACCGGCGAGCGGGTCGACCACCACGGCCGGCACTACACCGTCGAGGACGCGAGGATCTACACCCTGCCCGACGGCGAGGTCCCGATCTACGTCTCGGGGTTCGGTCCCAAGGCGATCGAGGTGGCCGCCCGGATCGGCGACGGCTTCATCACGACCAAGCCGTCACCGGACGACCTGGAGACCTACCGCAAGGCCGGCGGCCGGGGGCCGGCCGAGGCCGGTCTCAAGGTCTGCTGGGCGCCCACCGAGGCCGAGGGGGTGGCGACGGCTCACCGCCTCTGGTCCACGCAGGGGCTGCCCGGCGAGCTGGCGCAGGTGCTGCCGAGCCCGCGGCACTTCGAGCAGGGCGCGCAGATCGTCACCGAGGAGATGACGGCCGAGTCGGTGGTCTGCGGCCCGGACGCCGAGCGGCACGCCGCCGCGGTCCGTGAGTACGCCGACGCCGGCTACGACCGGCTCTTCGTCTCGCAGATGGGCCCGGACGCCGACGGGTTCTTCGACTTCTTCACCCGCGAGGTACGCCCGCTGCTGGACGACGCCCTGGCCTGACCGCCGCGGCCCCGCGCCGTCCTTTGGAGGGTTTTAGGGGGAGCCC
>JBMOMI010000191.1:0-6566 GCA_049325235.1 Actinomycetota bacterium
ACCAGGCGGAGCACGAACATCGCGACCCACAGCCACGTCACCTGCCGGTACGCCCGCAGCCGGCGGGGGTCGTGCCGCCAGCTGAGCCCCTCACCGGTCAGCGGGCCGAGGAGCAGGCCGATCACCGGGTACGGGCCCCAGCCGGGAACCGGCCCGACCCGCGGGAACCGGATCGTGGACAGGGCGGACACGACCGCGTAGCCGAGGTTGACCAGGAAGCCGGGCGCGTAGAAGTCGACCGCGTTCCCGGTGCGGGACGCCGCCCAGGCGCAGATCCCGACCCCGACGAGGCCGGCGACGGCCTGCGTGGGGTTGCTGCGCATCGCGACGCGGGCCAGCACCAGGGCACCGGCCGCGGCGAGGGACGCCACCAGGGACGACCCGAGGTCCCGCGTCAGGGTGAACCAGGAGACGAACAGCAGCCCGGGCAGCAGGGCCTCCACGACGCCGCGGGGCCCGCCGACCGCCTCCGACAGCGAGAACTCCTCGCCGGCTGCCGAGGCGATGCCGGTCCGGGCGCGGGCGGCCTCGCGCAGCGCGCGGCGGCTGGGTGCGGCGTCCCCGCTCACGGGGTCGAGCCGAGCAGCTCGTACCGCGGGTTGTACATGACGGTGCGGCCGTGCCAGCACGACACCAGGCCGTGGACGCTGATACGCCGCCCCGGCTCGATGCCGGCGATCTCGCGCCGGCCGAGCCACACCACCGACAGCGTCCCGGACCCGTCGAACAGCTCGGCCTCCAGGGCGGGGACGCCGCCGCGGGGCCGCAGCGTCACCGTGCGCAGCACCCCGGAGGCGGTGACGCGGACCCGGTCCTTCAGCAGACCGCACGGCGTGGCCCCGACGGCCGCCGACCGCTCGGCCTCCTCGGCGGCGACCAGCTCCTCCCGCTCGGCGGTCAGCCGGGACAGCACCGAGCGCAGCCGCCCCCCGGCCTTCTCGGACGTCGTCATGGCCTCAGGGTAAGCCGCGCCGTCCTGACCGCTCGGGCTCGGTCACCCGGACGAGGTCACGTCGTCGCCGGTGGTGGTGGCGACCGCCGGACCGCCCGCCTGCTCCTCGCCGGGCCTGCCCTGGGCGGGAAGGCGCAGCGGGAGCAGGTCGCGAGGGGCCATCGCCTCGTTGCCCCGCACGACGACGGTCCCGCGCACGACCTCCTCCAGCGGCGCCGCCGCGGCCTCGTCGGCCGCGGCTGGCCCGCTGAACACGCAGCGGAGGAACCAGCGCGGGCCGTCGATGCCGACGAACCGGGCCGGGCGGTGCGCCGTCCGGCCCTCCGGGGTGCGCACCGGCAGGCGGGCCAGCAGCTCGCGGCCGAAGCTGCCGTGGACCTCGTCCGCGCTGCCGCCGGACCGGGTCACCTGCGCGGCGATCTCGGTGCGGATCTCGTCCCAGATGCCTTCGGTGCGGGGCGCGGCGAAGGCCTGCAGCTGCACGGTGGAACCGGCCAGCCCGATGGTCGCCGCGATGACGCGCTGTGTCTTCTCCTCCAGCTCGAGCCGCAGCTCCATCCCCGGCCGGGGCGGCACCCGCAGCGCGCCCAGGTCGACGCGGGTCACGCCGTCCCGGACCTGCGAGACGTCGAACGGGCCTCGGTCCGCGGGGGCGTCGTCCGCGGTGGCGTCGTCCGCCCCCGCGGGTGCGGCCTGCGGACCCGACGCGTCAGCGGTCTCCTCCGGCGCCGACCGGCGCCTGCGGAAGAGGTTCACTCCTGCCCACCCTCCTGATGGTCGCGACCGAAGCCGCCCGTCGAGCCGTGGCCGCCGGACCCGCGGGCGGAGCCCGGCAGGTGCTCGACCGGCACGAACCGCACCCGCTCGACCCGCTGGACGACCAGCTGCGCGATGCGGTCCCCCCGGCGCACGGTCACGGCCTGCTGCGGGTCGGTGTTGACCAGCGTCACCCGGATCTCGCCACGGTACCCCGCGTCGACGGTGCCGGGGCCGTTGAGCACGGTGACGCCGTGCCGCGCCGCCAGGCCGGACCGCGGGTGCACGAAGCCGGCGTAGCCGTCCGGGAGCGCGATCGCCGTCCCGGTGGGCACGGTGACCCGCTCCCCCGGCTGCAGGACGACGTCCACCCGGGAAACGAGGTCGGCACCGGCGTCGCCGGGGTGCGCGTAGGCCGGCGCTGGCAGGTCGGGGTCGAGGCGGTGCAGCAGCACCTCCACGGCGGGGGACGTCACGACCGGGCACTGTACCGGCGGCACCCGCGTGCCAGTCTGGGCGCCGTGGAGTACTCCGAGCGGCTGTGGCCGTCGCTGCCGACCTGGCTCGTCGCCCCCGGGCTGGGGGCCGGCACGGGCCTGGTCCTCCTGCCCGTGTCCTCGACCGCCGCCGTCGTGGGGGCGCTCGCCGCCACCGCGCTGGTCGGCTGGGGGCTGGTGGCTGCCAGCCCGCGGATCGCGGTGGCCGGGGGACAGCTGAGGGCCGGCCGCGCGCAGGTGCCCGTCGACGTCCTGGGTGAGGCCACGTGGACGGACGGCGAGGAGGCGCGCCTGGAGCGGGGACCCCGGCTGGACGCCCGCGCCTACCTCTGCATCCGGGGCTGGGTCCGGCCGGTCGTCAGGATCCCCCTCGACGACCCGGCCGACCCGACCCCGTACTGGCTGGTCTCGAGCCGGCGTCCCGCCGAGCTCGTGTCGGCGCTGGCCGCGGCTCGGCGCCGGTGAGCGTGCCGGTCAGGCGGCGCACTCCTTGCACACCAGCTGGCCGCCGGACTCGCTGGCGAGCTGGCTGCGGTGGTGGACGAGGAAGCACCGCGAGCAGGTGAACTCGTCCGCCTGCCGGGGCAGGACGCGGACGGAGAGCTCCTCGTTCGACAGGTCGGCGCCCGGCAGCTCGAAGCCCTCAGCGGCCTCGGCCTCGTCCTCGTCGACCTTCCCCGAGTTCTTGTCGGTACGGCGCGCCTTGAGCTCCTCGATGGAGTCCTCGCTGAGCTCGTCGTCGGTCTTGCGAGGTGCGTCGTAGTCAGTTGCCATGTGGGTGTCACGCTCCGGGTGGTGGTGCGGTTGCAGCAGCGGCGAAGGACCTAACGTCGGGGGCGGTCAGTTTGTGCCCACGGCGGCGGGGATTGTGCCGTACCCGGCTCCCGGCCGCGGACACCGCAACGCCCCGGCGGTGTGAGTCATGCCACACAGGCCGGGCGGCCGCGGCGTCCTGGCAGGTCAGCGCCCGGTTCGCCCGGTTCGAGTGATCCCCGTTCACCGGATGTCCACCCCGCGGATTCGGGCCGGTGCCGCTGCTCCGTCTAGGGTCGGCCCCCGACGTTCGGCAAAGGAGGTGTCATGAGCGAGTTCGCGAGCGAGGTCAACGAGCGCGTGGAGCAGGCCCGGCAGTCCCTCGCCGAGGCGGAGGCGGCCGGCGACGACTACCTGGTCGGGGTCCGCGTCGGGGAGCTGGAGTCGCTGGCACGGATCGCGGCCGACCACGACGTCGAGGTGCCCGGTCTCGCGGACGACGTGGCCCGGCACTCCGACACCGACGAGATCCTGCTGCCGCCGTCGGGGGACCAGGCGCGGGTCTGACGCCGGGGCTGTGACGCCGCCGGGTCAGTCCCCGCCGTCCGCACCGAGATCGGCCAGGGCGTCCGCCAGCGGCCTCGCCAGCTCCTCGGCGGCGGCCACGACCATCGCCTCGCCGGCCGGCCGGCCGGCGAGACCGGTGACCGTGGCCCCCGCCTCGCTGGCCACCAGCTGCCCGGCCGCGAGGTCCCACGGCTTGAGCCCGCGCTCGTAGTAGGCGTCGAGGCGGCCGCTGGCCACCGCGCAGAGGTCCAGGGACGCCGCGCCGGCACGGCGGACGTCCCGCACCCGCGGCAGCAGCTCGGCGAGCACCCGGGCCTGCTCCCGGCGTCGCTCGACGGTGTAGCCGAACCCGGTGCCGACGAGGGCGCGCTCGAGCGGCACCCCGCGGTTGACGGTCACCGGGCGCCCGTCCAGGCTCGCTCCCAGCCCGGCGGCCGCCGTCCAGGTCTCCCCGGTGGCGGGGTTGTGCACGCACCCGGCCAGCGGCTCCCACCGTCCCGGCTCCGGCCGACCGTGCACCGCGGCGACGCTGACCGCGTAGGCCGGGATGCCGTACAGGTAGTTGACCGTCCCGTCGATGGGGTCCACGACCCAGGTGAGCCCGCTGGACCCCTCCCGCAGGCCGCCCTCCTCGCCGAGCAGCCCGTCGTGCGGGCGCCGGGTGGCCAGCAGATCGACGAGCAGCGCCTCGGCCGCGGTGTCCATCGCGGTCACGACGTCGGTCGGGCTGGACTTCGTCGCCGCCACGGAGAGCCGCTCCGGCCGGTCCCGCACCAGGCGTCCGGCGGCGCGCGCGGCGTCCTCCGCCAGCGCGCGCAGCTCGACGAGCAGGGCCGGGTCGGTCCGCACGCCGGTCACGGGGCCACGCCGTGGCCGGCCGGACGCGGCGCGGCCCAGTCCTCGCCGCAGGCGGCGGGCGTGTCCGGTGCCCGCAGGTTGCGGCAGCAGCCGGCCGGGCACACGTCGTGGGACGCCGGAAGGTCACCGGCCACCGGCCGCGGCGGCTGCTCGCCGGCGGCCACCGCGCACCGCTCGACGACGAGGTCCACCAGGCCCGCCACGAAGGCCGGGGAGGTGCCGGCCGTGGCGGCTCGCTCCATCGGCAGGCCGACCTGCTCGGCGGTCGCCGCGGCCTCGGTGTCGAGGTCGTACCTGACCTCCATGTGGTCGCTGACGAACCCGATCGGGGCGAGGACGACGCCGGCGACCCCGTCGACGGACAGCTGCCGCAGGTGGTCGTTCACGTCCGGCTCCAGCCACGGCTGGGCCGGCGGGCCGGACCGCGAGCAGTACACCAGCGACCACGGCAGCGCTCGTCCGGTGCGCCGGGTCACGGCGGCGGCGACGGCGGTGGCCACGTCGAGGTGCTGGGCCCGGTAGGCGCCCCCTGTCGGGCCGGACGCCGCGGCCATCGCGGCCGGGATCGAGTGGGTGACGAACGCGATGCGCAGCTCGCCGTCCGCCCCGGCCGCGAGCCGCTCGACGGCGGCCGAGACGGACTCGGCGTTGGCCTCGACGAACCCGGGGTGGTTGAAGTAGTGCCGCAGCTTGTCGACCTCCAGGGTGATCCCCTCACCGGCCAGCTCGACCAGGGCGCGAGCGACGTCCTCCCGGTACTGGCGGCAGCCCGAGTAGGAGGCGTAGGCGCTCGTCGCGATCATCAGCAGCCTCCGCACGCCGTCGGCGTGCGCCTGCCGGAGCGTGTCGACGACGTACGGCTCCCAGTTCCGGTTGCCCCAGTAGACCGGCAGGTCGACGCCGCGCCGGTCGAGCTCGGCGCGCAGCGCCGCGCGCAGCGCCCGGTTCTGGTCGTTGATCGGGCTGCGTCCGCCGAAGGCGACGTAGTGCTCCCCCACCTCCAGCAGCCGCTCCCGGGGTATCCCGCGGCCCCGGGTGACGTTCTCCAGGAACGGCAGGACGTCGTCCGGACCCTCCGGTCCCCCGAACGACATCAGCAGCAGGGCGTCGTAGGGTCCGTCGCTCACGGCGTCATGGTCTCACCGAGAGAGTTCGCCTGGCGCGCGGCGTGCCCGCTTCACTCCCGGCGCGACCAGATGGCAGAGTCGAGCCGGTCCGGTAGCCGCACGCCCCCGGACTCGCGGACACCGACGGCGGAGGTAGCCAGATGCACGACCTGAGGCTCGTCGGGGTGCACGACGACGGCGAGCACCTGGTGCTCACAGGTACCGACGGCCAGCGGTTCCGGCTCCCCGTCGACGAGACCCTGCGCGCGGCGGTGCGCCGCGACCGGGCTCGGCTCGGGCAGCTGCAGATCGAGATCGAGGGCCGGGTGCGTCCGCGCGACATCCAGGCGCGCATCCGCGCCGGCGAGACGGCGCAGGAGATCGCCGAGAGCGCCGGGCTGCCGATCGAGCACGTCCGCCGGTACGAGGGGCCCGTCCTCGCCGAGCGCGAGCACGTCGCCTCCCTGGCGCGCAGGCTGCCGACCCGCCAGGTCGCGTCCCGCCCTCCGTTCGGCGAGCTCGTCACCGAGCGGCTCACCGCCCGGGGCGTGGACGCCGGGGCGGCCACGTGGGACGCCTGGCGGCGCGAGGGGTCCACGTGGACCGTGCAGCTCTCCTTCCGCGCCGGCTCCAAGGACCGCGTCGCCCAGTGGGCGTACGACGTCCAGCGCAGCCACCTCGAGCCGCTGGACGACGAGGCGCGCTGGCTGTCCGCCCCGACGGCCTCGCAGGACGGGCCGCTGCCGGGGGTCCGGCGGCTGGCGGCGGTCGAGCGGGTCTACGACGTCGAGGCCGACGGGGGCGTCCGGCTCGCCGGCGGCGCGCCGGAGGCCGGCGCCGCCGAGGAGGAGGTGCCCGAGCCGGCCGCCCGGACGCTGGACCTGCTCGACGCGCTGCGTGACCGCCGGGGTCGGCGCCAGCCGGTGCTGCCGCTGGAGGACGACGCCGAGCCGGACGCGGCGTGGGAGGCCGGCGCACCGGAGGCCGGCGAGCTTCCGCCGGCCGCGCACCCGCCGGCGTCCGCCCCGCACGAGGCCGTCGACGCCGAGGTCCTGACCCTCCCCGAACCCGCCGAGG
>JBMOMI010000192.1:0-6558 GCA_049325235.1 Actinomycetota bacterium
GTGGGGGACGGCGACGGGCCCGGCGACGGGGTCGCGCGGGTCGCCGACGGGCTCGCCGGTTCGGCGGCCGGCCCGGTGCAGGCGGCCAGCGCGACGACGAGGGCTCCCACTGCGGCCGTCGCCCTCACGCCTGGACCGTCTCCACCGGCATCGAGGAGTCGGCCGGCAGGGCCAGGTCGGAGGGGGCGCGTCCCCGGTCCAGCATCTGCGCGCCCAGCGCGGCGACCATCGCGCCGTTGTCGGTGCACAGCCCGGGCCGCGGGACCCGCAGGCGGATGCCTGCGTCGGAGCAGCGCTCCTCGGCCAGCGCGCGCAGCCGGGAGTTCGCCGCGACCCCGCCGCCGACGAGCAGCGTGTCGACGCCGTGCTCCCGGCAGGCCAGCACCGCCTTGCGGGTGAGCACGTCGACCACGGCCTCCTGGAAGGAGGCGGCGACGTCCGCGACCGGAACCGGCTCGCCCGCCGCCTGGCGGCGCTCCACCCACCGGGCCACCGCCGTCTTGAGCCCGGAGAAGGAGAAGTCGTAGCGGTGGCGGTCCATGTCGTGCGCGGCGGTCAGCCCGCGCGGGAAGGCGATCGCCGCCGGGTCGCCCTCGCGGGCCCGGCGGTCCACGTGCGGGCCGCCGGGGAACGGCAGCCCGAGCAGCCGCGCGACCTTGTCGAACGCCTCGCCGGCCGCGTCGTCGATGGTCGACCCCAGCGGCCGGACGTCGTGGGTGACGTCCGGGACCAGCAGCAGCGAGGAGTGCCCGCCGGAGACGAGCAGCGCCATCGTCGGCTCCGGCAGCGGGCCGTGCTCGAGCGTGTCGACGGCGACGTGCGCGGCGAGGTGGTTGACGCCGTACAGCGGCACGCCGAGCCCCACCGCGAGCGCCTTGGCGGCGGCGACCCCGACGAGCAGCGACCCGGCCAGCCCGGGCCCGCTGGTCACGGCGACCGCGTCGACGTCCGCCAGGCGCACGCCCGCCTCCCGGCACGCGCGCTCGACCGTGGGCACCATCGCCTCGAGGTGGGCACGGCTGGCCACCTCGGGGACGACGCCGCCGAAGCGGGCGTGCTCGTCGACGGAGCTGGCGACGGCGTCGACCAGCAGCGTGCCACCGCGCACGAGACCCACCCCGGTCTCGTCGCACGACGTCTCGATGCCCAGCACGAGCGGCGCGTTCGTCACCGGGCCAGGGTAGGCAGGGGCCGCAGCCGCATCACGTGGGCGTCCACGCCGCCCGGTTGGTAGTAGGCGCGGCGCACGGCGATCCGCTCGAAGCCACGGCCCGCGTACAACGCGATCGCGGGTGCGTTGTCGGCCCGGACCTCCAGCAGCACGGACGTCGCCCCGCGGCGGGCCGCCTCGGCGACGAGGGCGTCGAGCAGCCGGCCGCCGAGCCCGCGGCCCCGGGCCGCCGGGGCGACCGCGACGGTCTGGACGTCGGCCTCGGCGCCCGGGCACATCAGCCCCGCGTACCCGAGCAGGGTGCCGTCGTCGGCGGAGGCCACGACGTACCAGCGGTCGGGCGCGGCGAGCTCGGACCAGAACGTCTCCGCGGTCCACGCGGTGGCGCCGAAGAGCAGCCGCTCGAGACCGGTGACGGCCTCGACGTCCCACCAGCGCATCGGACGCAGCACGGCAGCCATGCTGCCGCCTGCAACCCTGTAACCGGTTGTGACACTGCCCGTCGACCGGCGGCTAGCATCGGGGCGTGAGCCCGACGAGCCGCGCCGCCGCCGCGTCCGCGCGGCGCCGCGCGCGACGGGCGGAGATCGTCCAGGCCACCCGCGACCTGTTCGACGAGCGCGGGCTGCGCGACGCCAACATCGACGACATCGCCCGGGCGGTCGGCGTCAACCGGGCGATCATCTACCGGCACTTCAGCAGCAAGGACGAGCTGTTCGCGCTCACGCTCGCCGGCTACCTGGAGGAGCTCGGCACCCTGCTCGCCGGCGCCGACGACCCGGCGGCACCCCCGCTGGACCGGCTGGCCGCCGTGGCCGGCGCGTTCGCCGACTTCGGCCTGCGCCACCCCGCCTTCCTGGACTGCGCCTTCGCGCTGATGCGGCAGCCCGGTGACGAGCTGCTCGCCGAGATCAGCGAGGGGGCGCTGTTCCGGCTGGGTCAGCTGATGACGACCAGCCTCGGCCGGGTCTCCGAGGTGGTCCGCGCCGGGGCGGACGCCGGTGAGCTGGACGTCGAGGACGCCGACCTGCTCGCCACGGCGCTGTACCTGCAGGCGCTCGGGGCGCTGCACCTGGCCCGCACCGGCTTCTTCGTCCGCGGGGCCGACGGCGCACCGGAGATGGTGCCGGTCGACGAGCGGACGGTCCGTGCCCTCGTCGTCGACGCGCTCGTCGCGACCGCGCGCGGGGCGCGGCGTCAGTCGCAGGCCGCGGCGCCCTCGAGCCGGTAGGCCTCGCGCTCGGCGCCGGTGAGCGTGCGCCCCGCGAGCCGGCACGCCGCCTGCGCCCAGCGGTCGGGGTCGAGGTCCCACACCGTGAGGCCGTGGGCGGTGGTCAGCGCCAGCCCCGACCCCCGCGGGTCGAGGGCCACCCCCTCTGCTCCCGCGGCCGTCGCCAGTGGCCGGCCCAGCTCGATCCGCCCTCGCACGTCCACCAGGCGCACCTCCCCCGAGGCCGTGCGGACGGCGAGCAGGGACCCGTCGTCCGTGAAGGCGAACTGCTCGACGTGACCCGGCGTGCCGGGCAGCGGCGGCCCCGACTCCGTGAGCGTCCGCGCGTCGAGGAAGCGCAGGTCGCCGGAGGACGTCGAGGCGGCCACCAGCCCGTCCGGTGACGCGGCGGCGTTCGCGACGCCCTCGCGGGTGGCGAGCTGCTCGCCGGTCCCCAGGTCGTGGGCGACGATCAGCCCGCGATCGGCCCACCGCGCCACCAGGACGGTCCCGTCGCCGCTGATCGACGCGCTGTCGCCTCCCCGTCGCAGGGCCCGGACGGGCTGGCCGGTCTGCGCGTCCCAGACGCTGAGCGCGTCCTTGTACGTGCCTTGCCAGGCCACGAGGACGTCGGCGGCGGCCGCGACGGCCGCCCCTCCCGGGACGGCGCCGAGGTGCCCGTTGAGTCGGCGGTCGGGCCGGCTGCCGGCGACATCCACGACGAAGCCGTTGCCCTGCGGCTCCCACGCGGCCAGCAGCCCCGGGCGCCGGGTCCACACGGCGAGCTCCCAGCCCGGCAGGTCGCTGACGACGTCACCGGTGCGGGAGTCGACGACGCGCAGGTCCCCGTCCGGCTCGCGCACGAGCAGCAGCCGGCCGGTGGCGTCGAACCCCACCGGGACGCCGTCGACGCCGAGCGGGCGCGCCGCCAGACCCTGGCCGTCCCGACGCCACCGGGCCAGCACCGGCGCGGCGTCGCTGAGCACGACGACCTCGCTGCCGTCGAACGCGAGCGCGAGACCGGAGACGCGGCCGCGCTGCAGCGCGTACCTCGTGGTGGTCGGCGTCCCGGTCAGTGCATCCAGGCCGATGACCTCCCCGAAGCCGGTGGCGCACAGCACCTCGGCGGCAGTCGCCGCGAGCCCGGTGCACCCTCCTTGCGGCCCGCGCGACACCCAGGCGGGACGCCGGGCCGCCGGGTCCCAGCGCACCACGCCGGACGGGCCCGCGGACACCACGACGGCGCCGTCGCGGGACGTCGTGACGCCGGCCGCGCTCGTCAGGGCTGGTGCTCCGGTGAGCTCCTCGACGACCTGGCCCGACGCCGGATCGACCACGAACAGGCTCCCGTGAGGCGAGCCGACGAGCAACGCGCCGTCCGGCCGGAAGGCGAGCCCCGCCGTGTGCCGCACCGTCCCGGCGCCCCCGGCTGCGGCGTCCGGTGTCCCGGAGCCGGCGCCGCCGGGCACCAGGGACCGGACGCCCGGCACCTCCCGCTCCCCTCCGACGCGCTGGGAGACGGGCAGGTCAGGCACGGTGGCGGTGTCCATGAGGAGCACCCGGCCCTCGGCGTCGCCGGAGACGGCGACGTACCTGCCGCCGGCGTCGACGGCCACGTCCCCGGCGTCGAGCCGGAGCCCGAGGTCCGGCAGGCGCCGGGTCCGCGTCGCGACGTCCAGCACGCTGAGGACGCCGACGCCGCCCCGCGTCCGGGTGCCCTGCCAGGAGACGGCGACGGCGGTGCGCCCGTCCGCGCTGACGGCCAGGTCGCTGCCGTCGACGTCGGCGTCCGGCGCCGGGTAGGTCGCGGTGACCCGCCCCTGCGCGAGGTCCACCGCGCGCACGGCGCCCGCACGGTCCACCGCGAGCAGCGTGCGACCGTCGGGAAGGACGTGGCCCGCCGACAGGACGTCTCCCAGCCACGTGTGGCCCGCGAAGTCGGGGGCGTCACTGAGCACCCGGAACAGCGCCGACCGGGTCGCCGGGTCGTCCGGTCGGGCCCGGTAGGCCTCGGCCGCGAGGAGCGCGGCCAGGTCGCGGCGGGTGGGCAGGAGCGAGCCGCTCTCCGCGACGAGCCGGTCGACCCCCGCGGCGGAGGCCAGCTCCCCGGACACGCGTGACTGCTGCCAGGCGAGGCCACCGGCGCCCACCGCCAGCACGAGGCCGGCGGCCGTGCCGGTCAGGGCCAGCCGTAGCCGCCGCCCCCGCGTCGCCTCGGCGGCCAGACGTCGCGCCGCCTCGGCCGCCTCCGCCTCGGCCCGGGCCGCTGCGACGTCCAGGAACTCGTGCTCGACCGGGGTCAGGTCGGGAGCCTCCCCGGCCCGCCAGACCAGCACGTCCTCCAGCCGCCCACCCCGGTACAGCTCGCTGTCGGGCCGGCCGGCCGCCCGCCAGTCCTCGGCCGCCACCGCCAGGTGCCGCAGCCGCCGGCGGCCGGCCACGTCGTCGTCCAGCCACGAGCGGAGCCGGGGCCAGGCGCGCAGCACCGCCTCGTGCGCCAGCACGACACCGACCTCGTCGGTGGTCACCAGCCGTGCCCTCGCCAGCAGCTCGACGACGTCGAGGCGGCCGGGGTGACCTCCGAGCCGTTCCCAGGGAACCCGCACCGCGACCAGCCCGCTGTCCGGAGCCTCGGTCACCAGCCGCAGCACGAGCGCCCGCAGCACATCCCGCTGCTCGGGGGTCAGGGACTCGTGCAGCCGCTCGGCCGACTGGGCGACGGCCCCCAAGATCCCTCCGGCGGACCGGTACCCCTCGACGGTCAGCACCCGCCCCTCGCGACGCCGCCAGGTCTCGGCGAGCGCGTGCGACAGCAGCGGCAGCGCGCCGGGCTCGTCGTCCGCCTCCGCTACCACGAGATCGGCGAGCCCGGCCTCCAGACGCAGGCCGGCCAGCTCGGCGGGGCGCTCCACCGCCGCCCGCAGCCAGGGCCCGGTCAGCGGCGCCAGCAGGTGCACGCCCAGCTCGGCGAGGCGGGCGAGCGGCGGGGACAGGGACAGGCCCGCCAGGTGGTCCGACCGCAGCGTGACGACGAGCGGCGTCCCGGCCTCCGCGCACCGGGCCAGCTGGTCGAGCACTTCGCGGGCGACCGCGGGCGGGGCCACGAACAGCTCCTCCAGCTGGTCGACCACCAGGACCGCCCCGGGGCGTAGACCGGCGACGGCGGCGGTCAGCCGCGTGCGGGGGTCCGGGCCCGGGGTGATGACCTGAGGCGCCTCGGGCGCCCGCAGCGCGGGCACGACGCCGGCGCGCACCAGCGACGACTTGCCGCACCCGGACGGGCCGACGACGGCCAGCACAGGGCAGGACCGCAGCACGCGCAGGCACTCGGCCACGTCGTCCTCGCGGCCGAAGAACCAGGCGGCGTCCTCGGGTCCGTAGCTCGTCAGGCCCTTGTAGGGGCACGCGTCCGACGGCGGCCGGGGGCTCGGGACGGCGACGTCCACCAGCCGGGGATCGTGCTGCAGCACCGAACGCTCGACGTCCACCAGCTCCGGCCCCGGGTCCACGCCGAGCTCGTCGCGCAGCAGCGCGCGGGCACGGCGCAGAGCGGCCAGCGCCTCGGCCTGGCGCCCGGTGCGGTACAGGCTGCGGGCCAGCAGCGCCCACCGGTGCCTCACGCAGCGGCTCCTCCGCGACGAGTGCCCGAGCCCGGCCGACGTCGACCTGACCGAGGACGAGCCGGGCGGCGAGCGCCTCTTCGAGGGCCTCGCGGCGCAGCTCCTCCAGCCGGGCCGCTTCGGCGCGCGCCGGTTCCCAGCGGTCCAGGTCGGCCAGTGCGGGGCCGCGCCAGAGCGCGAGCGCCTGCTCGTAGACGGCGACCGCCCGGTCCGGTTCGTCACTCAGCGCCCGGGCCCGACGCAGCAGCGCCTCGAAACGCCGCACGTCCACCTCGTCGTCCGGCACGACCAGGCGGTACCCGGCGCTCGTGGTGCGCAGCGCGGCGGGCCCGAACGCCCGGCGGAGCCGCGCGACGCAGCCCTGCACGACCTTGGCCGCGGACGCCGGAGGCACCGCTCCCCACAACGCGTCGGCGAGGCGGGCGGTGGGCACCGGGTCGCCGCCGGCGAGCGCCAGCGCGCCGAGCACCACCCGGTCCCGGGGCGACAGCGCGGTCCCGTCGACCTGCAGCGGCCCGAGCAGCCCGATGGCCACACCTGGAGTCTCCGGCGGGCGG
>JBMOMI010000193.1:0-6534 GCA_049325235.1 Actinomycetota bacterium
AACCTCTGGACGTCGCCGGACAGGGACAGCTCGATGCGGTCTCGCTGGGCCACCAGCGAGACCAGCTCCCGGCGCGTCCCCTCGGCGACCAGCCGGCCGTGGTCGATGATCCCGACGCGCCGGCAGAGCCGCTCCGCCTCCTCCATGTAGTGGGTCGTGTACAGGATCGCCATGCCCTCGGCCCCGAACCTCTGGACGCTGGCCAGGATCGCGTGCCGGCTCTGCGGGTCGACGCCGACGGTCGGCTCGTCCAGCACGAGCAGACGCGGCCGGTGCACGAGCCCGGCCCCGATGTTGAGCCGTCGCCTCATGCCTCCGGAGAACGACTCGACCCGGTCCCCGGCGCGGTCGGCCAGGTCGACGAGCGCCAGGACGTCGGACACCCGCCGCCGGAGGGTGTCTCCCCTGAGCCCGTAGAGACGGCCGAAGAAGTCCAGGTTCTCGCGCGCCGACAGGTCGGGGTACAGCGCCACCTCCTGCGGCACGTAGCCGACCAGCTGCCGGGCGTCGCGGTTGTCGCGGACGTCCCCACCGGCGAGGCGAACCGTCCCGGCGTCCGGCCGCAGGAGCCCGCACACCATCCGGATCGTGGTCGTCTTGCCCGCTCCGTTCGGTCCGAGCAGCCCGTAGGTCTCCCCTGGCGCGATCGAGAACGACACGTCGTCCACGGCGAGCCGGTCACCGAAGCGGCGGCTCAGTCCCTCGCACTCCAGGACGGGCTGCACGACACCCACCCCGCCAGGCTCGCCGTCCGTCGCTGCGGCGGCGAGGGGCCAAGGTCACCCGCCCGTCGGGACGGGGGGCGAGCCGGGCACCATCGGGTCACGATGACGCTCACCGACTCCCTGGCGCACCGGAGCCTGGCCGGCGACCCGGACGGGGTCTTCGAAGCGTTCGACGCCTGGGTCACCGCCCAGGGCCTGAACCTCTACCCCGCCCAGACCGAGGCGCTGATCGAGCTGGTCACCGGCTCCAACGTCGTCCTCGCCACGCCGACCGGGAGCGGCAAGAGCCTGGTCGCCACCGGAGCCCACTTCGCGGCCCTGGCGTCCGGCCGGCGCAGCGTGTACACGGCGCCGATCAAGGCGCTCGTCAGCGAGAAGTTCTTCGCGCTCTGCGACGTCTTCGGGGCCGACTCGGTCGGGATGGCGACCGGGGACGCCAGCGTCAACGCCGACGCACCGATCATCTGCTGCACCGCCGAGGTGCTGGCGAACCTGGCTCTGCGTCACGGCGCGGACGCCGACGTCGGTCTCGTCATCATGGACGAGTTCCACTTCTACGCCGACCCCGACCGCGGCTGGGCCTGGCAGGTGCCTCTGCTCGAGCTGAACCGTGCGCAGTTCCTCCTGATGTCGGCGACGCTGGGTGACACGACCCGCCTCCGGGAGGACCTGACCCGGCGCACCCGCCGGCAGACCGTCGAGGTGGCGTCCGCGCAGCGGCCGGTCCCCCTGTTCTTCTCGTACGCCACCACGCCGCTGCACGAGACGCTCGACGAGCTGCTGCAGACCCGCCAGGCGCCGATCTACGTCGTCCACTTCACCCAGGCGGCCGCCCTGGAGCGCGCGCAGGCGCTGACGAGCGCGGGGGTCGCGAGCCGGCAGGAGCGGGACCGCATCGCCGACTTCATCGGCGGCTTCCGCTTCTCCGCGGGGTTCGGGCAGACCCTGAACCGCCTGCTGCGCCACGGCATCGGCGTCCACCACGCCGGGATGCTGCCGAAGTACCGGCGGCTGGTGGAGCAGCTCACCCAGGCCGGTCTGCTCACGGTGGTCTGCGGGACCGACACCCTGGGCGTCGGCATCAACGTGCCGATCCGCACGGTCGTCATCACGGCGCTGTCGAAGTTCGACGGCGTCCGGCAGCGGCACCTCAAGGCCCGCGAGTTCCACCAGATCGCCGGCCGTGCCGGCCGGGCCGGCTTCGACACCGCCGGAACCGTCGTCGTCCAGGCCCCGGAGCACGAGGTGGAGAACCTCAAGGCCCTGGCACGGGCGGGGGACGACCCGAAGAAGCGCCGCAAGGTGGTGCGGAAGAAGCCCCCCGAGGGCTTCGTGTCGTGGAGCGAGAAGACGTTCGAACGCCTGGTGGCGGCGCAGCCTGAGCCGTTGACGAGCAGCATGCGAGTCACCCACGCGATGCTGCTCAACGTCATTGCGCGCCCGGGCGACGCCTTCGCCGCGATGCGCCGGCTGCTGCGCGACAACCACGAGCCACGCTCCGCGCAGGTGCGCCACGTCAAGGAGGCCATCGCGGCCTACCGCGCCCTGCTCGCCGCCGGTGTCGTGGAGCAGCTCGACGAGCCGGACGACCAGGGACGGCGCGTGCGGCTGACGGTCGACCTGCCGGAGAACTTCGCCCTCAACCAGCCGCTGTCCACGTTCGCGCTCGCGGCGATGGAGCTGCTCGACCCCGAGTCCGACAGCTTCGCTCTGGACGTCGTGTCGGTCATCGAGGCCACCCTGGAGGATCCACGGCCGCTCCTGGCTGCTCAGCAGTTCAAGGCCCGCGGCGAGGCGGTCGCCGCGATGAAGGCCGAGGGGATCGAGTACGACGAACGGATGGAGCTCCTCGAGGAGGTCACCCACCCGCGTCCGCTGGCCGACCTCCTGGACGCCGCGTACGAGACCTACCGGCGTGGGCACCCCTGGGTCGCCGACCACCAGCTGTCTCCGAAGTCGGTCGTCCGTGAGATGTACGCCCACGCCATGACCTTCGGCGAGCTCGTGCGGTACTACGGGCTGTCTCGCTCGGAGGGGCTCGTGCTGCGGTACCTGGCGGACGCCTACCGCGCGCTGCGCAGCGGCGTCCCCGAGTGGGCCCGCACCGAGGAGCTGCTCGACATCGTGGAGTGGCTGGGCGAGACCGTGCGGCAGACCGACTCCAGCCTGCTCGAGGAGTGGGAGCAGCTGGTCGCCCCCGGGGCCGGCAGCGTGCCCGCAGCCGTTGCGGCACAGCCCCCGCGGCCGCTGACCGCCAACACCCGCGCCTTCGCAGTCGGCGTCCGCAACGCGATGTTCCGGCGGGTCGAGCTGGCCGCCAGGCGCGACTGGGAGGCGCTCGGCGAGCTGGACGCCGCCCAGGGCTGGGACGCCGAAGCGTGGGCGGAGGCGCTCGAGCCCTACTTCGTCGAGCACGCCGAGATCGGCACCGGCCCGGACGCGCGCGGGCCGCACCTGCTGATCGTGGAGAAGGACCAGGCCCGGTGGCGGGTCCGCCAGATCCTGGACGACCCGGCGGGGGACCACGACTGGGGCTTCAGCGCCGAGGTCGACCTGGAGGCGAGCGACGACGCCGGCACCCCGGTGGTTCGCGTGGTCGACGTGGGCCAGCTGTGAGATGCGTGGCCGGCCACGGGTTGCCGGCCCCGCTGGCAACGGGTAGGCAAGGACCAGGCGCTCGAGCATCGAGGCGCTGGTGCCGTCGCCCCTGACCCCGGCGAGCCGGCCAGTCCCGCGCGGACTGTCGTGAGGGGCTCAGCGGAACAGGTCCAGGAAGGTGAGGTTGCGGCTGGTGACGTCTCTCGCCACGTCCACGACCTTGACCCTGTGGTGACGGGCGTACTGACGCATCGCGGTGAACGCCGCCTGCGGACTCCAGCCGGCCGTCGCCATCAGCATCCCCTTGGCCTGCTCGATGGTGACCCGAGCCCCGAGTGCGTGCTGGAGCTGGCGCGTCCTCTCCTCCTCCGCAGCCGCTCTCCGTGTCGAGTGCAGGGCCGTCGCCGCGAGGTCCGCCATGGCCAGCGCGAGCGACCGTCCCTGGCGGTCGAGCCCCCCGTCGTCCGTCAGGTACAGCACGAGGACGCCGACCCGCTCACCCCCGGCGATCAGCGGGGCGGCGTACACCGAGCGCACACCGAGGGCCGTTCCGGCTGCGGCGAACTGCGGCCAGCGATGGGTCATCTCCTTCTCGGAGACCGGTCCGACCGGAGAACCCAGACGGAAGGCGGTCCAGCAGGGACCGGACCCCAGCTGCACCTCGGCCGCACCGAGGGAACGACCCAGGTCGGGGCTGGACGCGAGCAGCTCCAGGCCGCCTGCCGGGCTCGTCAGCAGCAGCACGACCCCGGCCGCCGGAAGGAGGCTGGCGTGCCGGACGACGCGGGCACCGACCGCCCTCAGCCCTTCCGCCGGCGATGCGCCGTCTCGTCGCCCCGTCTCGCGCATTCCCGCCCCCCCGTGCCCGGCCCCGCGCGGCTACCGCTCCTCGGTGACCATGAGGATCGACCCCGACGGGCACTCCTCGACGCAGAGACCGCAGCCCTTGCAGTAGTCGTAGTCGAACTCGTAGCCCAGGCCAGGCCCCAGCTTGCGAACTGCGTTGTCCGGGCACACGCCGAAGCAGTTGTCGCACTCGAAGCAGTTGCCGCACGACATGCAGCGACGCGCCTCGAAGAGCGCGCTGACCTCGTCCAGGCCCTGCACGACCTCGTCGAACGTCGAGGCCCGGCGGGCTGCGTCGAGCTTCGGCCGCACCTCGTGAGGTGCGTCGGAGTAGTACCAGGTCGTCAGGCTCTCGAACGTGGCCAGCGGGTGCTTCGGAGGCGGCGTGTACGTCGTCCCTCGCAGGTACGCGTCGATGTTCCGGGCCGCCTTCTTGCCGTGCCCCACCGCCACCGTCACGGTCCGTTCCGCGGGCACCATGTCGCCGCCGGCGAAGATGCCGCGTCTTCCCGTCATCATCGACGAGTCGACCCGGACCACGCCGTCCGTCACCTCCACGCCGTCCACGCCCTGCAGGAGCGACAGGTCCGCCTCCTGGCCGAGCGCGAGGACGAGCGAGTCCGCCTCGAGCTCCTCGAGCTCCCCCGTCGGCTGGGGGAAGCCTGTGGCGTCCAGCTCCATCCGCTCGACCACGATCCGGCCGGCGTCGACGTGCTTCACCGTGGAGAGCCACTTCAGCAGCACGCCTTCCTCCTCCGCCTCGGTGACCTCGGAGTCGTGCGCCGGCATCCGGTCCCTCGTTCGGCGGTACACGATCAGCGCCTCCTCGGCCCCCAGGCGCCGGGCCGTCCTGGCGACGTCGACAGCTGTGTTGCCGCCGCCGTAGACGACCACGCGGCGTCCCAGCAACGGCGCTGAGTCCTGCTCGACGTCCCGCAGGACGCCGACCGCGTCCAGCACGTGCGCCGCCTCGCCGGCCGGGATGTAGGCCCGCTTGCCGATGTGCGCGCCGACGGCGAGGAAGACGGCGTCGAACTCGCGCACCGCCGCGTCCAGGTCGTCGACGGTGACGCCGCTCTCGATGCGCACGCCCATCCGCTCGATCCGGCCGATCTCCGCGTCGAGCACCGCGCGGGGCAGACGGTAGGCCGGGATGCCGTACCGCATCATCCCGCCCGGCCGCGGCGCCGAGTCCCGGATCGTCACCTCGTGCCCGAGACGCCGCAGGTGGTACGCCGCGGACAGCCCCGAGGGTCCGGCGCCGACCACGAGGACGTGCCGCCTCGTCGGTGCGCCGGGCTCGACCGTCCAGCCCGCCTCGATGGCCCGGTCGCCGAGGAACCGTTCGACCGCGTTGATACCGACGGCCTCGTCCAGAAGCCCTCTGTTGCAAGCAGTCTGGCAGGGGTGGTAGCAGACGCGTCCCATCACGGCGGGCAGCGGGTTGTCCTCCATGAGCTTCCGCCAGGCAGCCTCGTACGAACCGTCCTCCGCCAGGTACAACCAGCCCTGCACGTTCTCTCCCGCCGGGCACGCGTTGTTGCACGGAGGCAGCGAGTCGGCGTACACCGGCCGCTCGGTGCGCCACGACCCGGTCCGGTTGGCCAGGCTCGACCCCACGTCCAGCGTGATGGCGAACGGCTTCTCCCTCACCGCGCCACCTCCTTCGGCATCAGGCCGTAGCGTGCGATGGTCCGGTCGGCCCGGTCCTGGAGCCGCTGGATGACGTCGTCCCGGCGGACCGGTGAGAACAGGTGCGCGAACCGGCGCTGCAGGCGCAGGTACTCCTCCACCGGCGCCTTGCGGCGGATCCTCGTCACCGACACCACCTCGCCGTGCTCGGCCTCGAAGACCGGGAACAGGCCGGTCTGCGTGGCCAGCCGGGCGAGCTTCACCGTGTCGCGGGACGCCGCCCCCCAGCCCAGCGGGCACGGCACCAGGACGTGCAGGTAGCGCGCCCCGCGGAACTCCAAGGCACGAAAGACCTTCGCCTCGAGGTCGTGCAGGTCGGCCACCGTCGCCGTTGCCACGTAGGGGATCTCGTGTGCCATGGCGATGCGCGGCACGTCCTTGCCCTGGCCGAACACGTTCCCGGGCTCCGGCCCGACGGCCTGCGTGGTCATGGTGCGTGCGGCCGGCGGTGTCGCCCCGGACCGCTGGACCCCGGTGTTCATGTACGCCTCGTTGTCGTAGCAGACGTAGAGCACGTCGTCGTTGCGCTCGAACATCCCCGACAGGCAGGCGAACCCGATGTCGACGGTCCCGCCGTCCCCTCCCTGCCCGACGACCCGCACGTCGGTGCGGCCCTGCGCCTTCAGCGCTGCGGCGACTCCAGTCGCCACGGCGGGCGCGTTCCCGAACAACG
>JBMOMI010000194.1:0-6526 GCA_049325235.1 Actinomycetota bacterium
GAGCACCTGGCGCAGCGGGCGGCCCAGGAGGCGCAGCTGGGCCGCAAGCTGCGCGGGCGCAAGCCGAAGCCGCCGCAGCCGCAGCCGCAGGAGAAGGTGAACACCTCCGACCCCGAGTCGAGGATCCTCAAGGGCATCCACGGGTTCGTGCAGGGCCACAACGCCCAGGCGGTGGTTAGCCAGGACCAGATCGTGATCGCCGCCGAGGTCGTCCCGGACGCCAACGACGTCGACCAGCTGCACCCGATGCTGGCCGCCGCGGCCGACAATCTGCAGGCCGCCGGGTTCACCACACCGATCGGTACCGCGCTGGCCGACGCCGGATACGCCAGCGAGGACAACCTGAACGCTGCCGACCCCAACGGGCCGGACCTGCTCGTCGCGCTCGGCAAGGACCACGCCACCCGCCGCTCGGCGCGGGACAATCCGGCGCCGGCCAGTCCGCCGCCACCGGACCTGTCGGCGCGCGAGCGAATGGACTGGCGGCTGCGCAGCGAGGACGGCCAGCGGCTCTACCGGCAGCGCAAGCACATCGTGGAACCGGTGTTCGGCCAGCACAAACAGAACCGCGGCTATCGACGGTTCGCCCGACGCGGCCAGTCCGCGGCCGACAGCGAGTGGAAACTGATGAACGCCACCCACAACCTGATCAAGCTCTACCGCCGCAACAGCCAACAGCGTCTCGGTCCACGCCATGGTGGCCTGCTCGGCACACCGGCGACCGCCTGAGCCACCCCTTGGGGCCCCTTGCGGGCCTCACTCGAGACCTCACACCCCTCGCAGGCCGCCACACCCCCAGGGCGCGCCCTTGAGGATCACCCGCGAGCGCCGCCGAATCAGATCAACCCGTCCGCCACAGCTCACCGCGCATCACTTTTGGCAACAGCCTCGGTTGCGGGGTGGTGATGTCGACGAGTCCCGCGCCCAGTCACCGTAGCCCGATGGCGTCGCCTCAATGCGGCGAGCACATGAGGATCCGCCCATCCGGGTCGAGCTTCATTGGGATGATCTGCGCTTCGACGATGTCGAAGGCGTTGGGATCGGGAGACCCGACGGGATGGGCCTTGACGTGTCGCCGGTTCGGCGGCGCGACGGGCCTTGCAGGTCCCGGACGTCGAGGCAGTCACCTCGTAAGGTGCCTACCAGGGCCCAGGACCGAGCGCGACGGATGACCCGGAGACCATGACGTCATGAGCACCACCACGACCGCCACCACTCCACTGCGGGACGCGATCGTCATCCCGCGGTCCGTCAGCGCGAACGACTACGTACTCAAGCTGACCGAGGGCGTCGCCCACGCGCAGGAGACCCTCGGGCAGTACGTCGTCACGCCGGAGCTGGCGCGCAACTTCGACCAGGCCCTTGACGTAGTGCGTGGCGCGCTGGAGAAGGGCCGCAGCGACGGCGCCTTTCTGCACGGGTCGTTCGGGTCCGGTAAGAGCCACTTCATGGCCGTGCTGCACCAGGCCCTGCGCCACGACCCGGTGGCCCGCTCCCTGCCGGGCCTGGAGCCCGTCGTGGCCCGGCACGACACGTGGCTGGCTGGGCGCAAGGTGCTGACGTTGACCTACCACCTGATCGGGGCGGAGAGCCTCGAGCAGGCCGTCCTCGGCGGCTACGTCGAGCAGGTGCGGCGCCTGCACCCCGACGCCCCGCTGCCCGAGGTGCACGTCACCGACGCGTTGTTCGCGGACGCCGACCGGTTGCGCGCCACGATGGGCGACGACGCCTTCTTCGCCCGGCTCACCGGTGCGGGGGCCGCGGCAAGCGGGTGGGGAGACCTGGCCGCCGGCTGGGACGCCGAGCGCTACGACGCCGCCCGCAACGCCGAGCTGGGCGACACCGAGCGTATGCGCCTCGTCAGTGACCTCGTGGCCACCTTCTTCAGCGCCTACGCCACCCACGCCGGCTACGTCGACATGGACCGCGGCCTGGCCGCCGTCAGCGCCCACGCCCACTCCCTCGGGTACGACACCGTCGTCCTGTTTCTCGACGAGCTCGTGCTGTGGCTCGCCTCGCGCATCTCCGACCAGGCCTTCGTCGCCAGCGAGGGCGCCAAGGTCGCCAAGCTCGTCGAGGCCGCCGACGCGCGCCGCCCGGTGCCGCTCGTGTCGTTCATCGCCCGCCAGCGCGACCTCAAGGACTTCCTCGGTGACCACGTCCCCGGCAGCGAGAAACTCGCCTTCGGCGAGACGTTCCGGTGGTGGGAGGACCGGTTCAACCGCATCACCCTCGAGGACCGGAACCTGCCCGTCATCGTCGAGAAGCGGCTCCTGCGCCCCAACCCGGGCGGCAACCCCGAGGCGCTGCGGGCCGCCTTCGACAACCTCACCCGCGAACCGAAGACCTGGAACGTCCTGCTCGAGGGCCTCGACACCGACGGGCGCGGCGGCGCCGACGCCGAGGCGTTCCGGCGGACCTACCCGTTCTCCCCGGCACTGGTCTCCACGCTCGTCGCCCTCTCCGGCCTGCTGCAGCGCGAACGCACCGCCCTCAAGGTGATGCAGCAGCTCCTCGTCGACGGCCGTGACGAGCTCACGGTCAAGGACCTCATCCCGGTCGGGGACCTGTTCGACGCGCTCGTCGGCAGCGGCGACGTCCCCCTCACCGACGAGATCCGCCAGCACTTCACCAACGCCCGCACCCTGTACGCCGACAAGCTGCGACCCCGCCTGCTGGATCGGCACGGGCTGACCGAGGAGCAGGCGAAGGGCCTGCCCCGGCTGCACCCGTTCCGCACCGACGACCGCCTCGTCAAGACGGTCCTGCTGTCGGCCCTGGCGCCCCAGGTGCCCGCGCTGCGCAACCTCACCGCGGCCAAGCTCGCCGCGCTCAACCACGGCACCATCGCCACCCCGCTGCCCGGCACCGAGGCGGTCCGCGTCGTCGACCTCATGCGCGCCCTGTCCGGCGACGTCGGCGAGCTGCGGCTCACCGACGACCCGAAGAACCCGCTCATCACCGTGGAACTCGCCCAGGTCGACTACGAGGGCGTCCTGGAGCGGGTCCGCAGCGTCGACAACACGGGGGAGCGGCGGCGCCTGCTGCGGGAGATGGTGTTCGACTCCCTCGGCATCCAGCAGCGGGAGACCCTCACCCACGAGATCCAGCACAGCGTCGTGTGGCGGGGCAGCCGGCGCACCGTCGACGTCCTGTTCGGCAACGTCCGCGACCGCACCGAGATGCCCGACGACGTCCTGATGTCCTCCGGCGGGCGGTGGAAGGTCGTCATCGACTTCCCCTTCGACGCCGAGCGCAGATCCCCGAACGACGACCACGCACGCGTCGAGGAGCTCCTCGGCCAGGGCGTCACCAGCCAGACCGTCTGCTGGATCCCCGCCTTCTTCACCGAGGACCGGATGCGTGACCTCGGCGACCTCGTCTGCCTCAACTACCTCCTCGCATCCACCGACCGGTTCGACTCCAACGCCTCCAACCTGTCGGTGCAGGACCGGGCCCAGGCCAAGGTCATCCTCCAGAACCGCCAGGCGTCCCTGCGGCAGCGGCTGCTGGACGTCGTCCAGCAGGCCTACGGGGTGACCAAGCCGCAGCCCGCCGACATCGACCACTCCTTCGGCGAGCCGACGTTCCTCGCCTCGCTGGACCCCTCCTTCACCGTCGGGGCACCGGTCGGGGCCCGGCTGGCCGACGCCTTCGAGCACCTGGTCGACCAGATGCACACCCACTCCTACCCCGACCACCCGAAGTTCGAGGCCGAGGTCCGGCGCACCGACCTGCTCAAGGTGCTCGACCACGTGCGGCGCGCCGTCGCCGAGGGCGGCCGGATCCCTGTCGAGCAGGCGCAGCGCGCGACCCTGGCGCGGATCTGCAACCGGCTGCAGGTCGGGGAGATGCTCGAGTCGCACTTCCTCTTCGACGCCTCCACGTTCCCCTGGCGCGACCGGTTCGGCCAGCTCGCCGCCCAGCACGGCACCGGGTCGTCCCTGACGGTGGCCGACCTGTGGGCCTGGACCGACCAGCCGCGGCCGCGGGGCCTGGACCCGCTGGTCCGCAACCTCCTGGTCTGCGCCTACGCGCTGATCACCGACCGGGCGTGGTACCGCCACGGTTCACCGGTGACGATGCCGTCGCTCGACGAGGTGAAGCCGGACCACGAGCTGCGGGAGCCTCGGCTGCCGGACGACGCCGACTGGTCCGCCGCCGTCCGCCGCGCCGCTCGCCTGCTCGGCGTGCACAGCCCCGAGCTGCGCTCGGCCGCGAACCTCTCGGCGCTGGCGACCGACGTCCGGACCAAGGCCTCCGCCTGGGGGAGTGCGGCACGAGACCTCGTGGCCGCCCTGGAGACGCACGCCGGCACCCTCGGCCTGGACGACGAGGCGCGCACCGGGCGACTGGCGACAGCCCGCGCCGCCGCCACCCTGGTCGAACGCCTCGCCCGCGAGCAGGACGACGTCACGCTCGTCACCGTGCTCGGCCGGGAGGCCCTGCCAGCCCCCGACGAGGTGGCCGCCAGGTCGCTGTCCAGCGCGGCCGAGGTCACCAACGCGCTGCGAGCCACCCAGTGGCCCATCGTCGAGGGGCTGCTGCCGCTCGTCGACCAGCGCCCCGAGGCCGCAGCCGTCGTCGACGAGCTGCGCTCGGCGGCACGCTTCGACGAGCACGCCAAGCCGCTGGCGCCGGTGCTGCGGGCCACGGTCGAGGCCGCGGTGCAGATCCTCGCGCCGCCGCCGCCGCCGCCGGTGCCGCCTCGCCCCCGACCGGTCACCGTCCGCGGAGAGCGCAGGGTCCGAGGCCGGGACGTCGAGAGCGTCCTGGCCGAGGTGCGGCAGACCGCGCAGCAGCACCGGGACGACACCATCACCGTGACGTGGTCCGTGGAGCCGTGAGCGTCACCGCGGTGAGCTCAGTGCTGCCGGTCGTCACGCAGCCGGTGGTCCGTGCCTTCGCCCGCCAGGTGCACCGCGGGCGGCACCGCAGCCGGGTCATCGGCATCCACGCCGAGCCGGTCTGGAACGGCCCGCCGTCCTTCACGGTCGACGGCACGACCGTGCACGTCCGGGCGTGCGTCTCGGCCCTCGCCGTCCGGGAGGCGCTCGCCGAGCACGCGACCCGGCCCGACGACGTCCTCGTCGTCATCACCGACGTCCACGACCTCGGCCACGGCATCACCGCCCACCTCGCCGGCGGGCGGCTGCACGCGGTCAAGGACGCCTTCGCCGCCACCAAGCTGGACCCCCTGCTCGTCGCGGAGAAGGCGTGGGCGCCGCGGGCCCTGGTGGACCACGAGCCGCCCGGCGGATGGCCCGCCGCTCCCAGCGGGGTGCTTACCCGCGACCACGCCCTCGGCCATCTCGCCGCCGCGCTGCTGCGCCGAGGGCCCGACGAGGCGCCCTACGTCGAGGCCGAGCACCCCGACCCGGAGGGACTGCTGCGGTGGTCCGCCGACCCGGTGGCGCTGCGGCGCTGGCTCGACCTGCCCGAGCCGGTCAGGGCCGGGCTCGGCGGCTGGCTCGCCGGCCGCACCGGGAAGGCCGGCGCCTGGACCCTGCGGGCCGTCGAGCACGGGCGCGGCGGCGACGCTGCCGCCCTCGGACTGGTCGCCTGGCTGCTGTGGCACGAGGACGCCGACCCCCTGGACGTCGGCCCCGCCCGCGGGCAGCTGCGCGCCCTGCTGGGCGGCGCCAACGTCACCGAGGACGACGCGCGCACCTGGGGCCGCACCGTCACGGCGACCGTCTCCGCGTGGCTGGCCGGCGGCGACCAGGCCGCGATCCTCGCCGTCCACCGCGCCGAGGCCCTGCTGCACGAGCTGCACGCCGAGCAGGTGGTCTCGCTGTCCGACCAGCTGGACGGCGCGTTCGTCGAACGGCTGCGCCGGCTCGCGGACGCCGCCCGAGCCGCACTCGCCGACCCCACCCCAGCCGCCCTGGCCCCGGTGGAACAGGCCCACTCGGCCCTGCTGGCCCACGACCTCGCCGGCCGCGACGACCGCGCCCACACGGCCACCATGGCCGTCCGGCTGCTGCGGTGGCTCGCCGCCGAGCCGTCGACCGGCCAGGACGACGTGGACACGCTGGCAGCGGCCCTCGACCGGCAGGTCCGCGTCGGGGCGTGGGTGGACCGGGCCGTGGCGGCCGTGTGGTCCGGCGACCCCGACCCGCACGTGGGCGTCGCCTACCGGGCTCTCGCCCTGCGGGTGCTGGAACGCCGCGCCACGGACGACGAGCGGATCGGCGCCCTCGTCGCCCGAGCCACCGAGGACGACGCCGACCCGGGCCGGATCGTCCTCGTCGAGGACCTCCTCGCCCGCGTCGTGCGGCCGCTGGCGGCGGAGCGACCGGTCCTGCTGCTCGTCGTCGACGGGATGCCCGCGTCGGTGATGACCGAGGTCGCCGAGGGCCTGCGGGACCGGCGCTGGGTGGAGCTCGTCTCGGAGCCAATCGGGGCGCGCCAGGCGGTGCTGCCCGTCCTGCCCACCGTCACCTCGGCGTCCCGCACCAGCCTGCTGACCGGCCGCCTGCAGGTCGGCTCCCAGGTCACCGAGCGCTCGCAGTTCCCGGCGGCC
>JBMOMI010000195.1:0-6498 GCA_049325235.1 Actinomycetota bacterium
GGACGCCGGGCCGCCGAGGAACGCGCGGACGGCGCCGTCCCCGAGCGCGTCGCGCTCGGCCGCGGCCAGGTCCGCCACCGGCGCGAGCGCCACCACCCCGGTGCCCCGGCGGGACTCCAGCAGCACGAGGTGGCCGCCGGCGGAGTGCCCGACGAGCACCACCCGGCCGGCGTCCACGCGGCCGGGCGCGGCCTGCGCGGCCAGGTGCGGTGCTGCGTCCAGGGCCGAGCGGACGTCGGCAAGGAGGCGCTCGCGGTCGCCCCGGCGGTACTCGACGGTGGCGACGACGTAGCCGGCGTCGGCGAGGCCGGCCGACTGGGCCGCCGCGTGGGTGCGGTCGTACTCCGGCCGCCAGAACCCGCCGTGGACGACGACCACCAGGGCGGCCGGCCCGGCGCCGGGGGGCACCCGGACGTCGACGACCTGCTCGGGGCGGTCGCCGTACGGCAGCGTCGCGTCCGGCGGCGGGGCCGGGCGCGTCAGCACGGAGCGTTCGTCGGACATGTCCGGGCGACGGTAGCCTCCTGCGCCATGGCGAAGTGGGAGTACGCGACCGTGCCGCTGATCGTGCACGCGACCAAGCAGATCCTCGACCAGTGGGGCGAGGACGGGTGGGAGCTCGTCCAGGTCGTCACCGGCCCGGACGGCAACGGCCTCGTGGCCTACCTGAAGCGGGAGAAGGGCTGACGTGGGCCGGGTGGACGACCGGCTCGCCGAGCTCGGCCTGACGCTGCCGGACGTCGTCCCGCCGGTGGCCGCCTACGTGCCCGCGGTGACCAGCGGCACGTACGTCTTCACCTCCGGCCAGCTGCCGATGGTGTCGGGTCAGCTGCCGGAGACCGGAAAGGTCGGCGAGGGCGCCGGCCTGGTCCCGCCCGAGCGCGCGAAGGAGCTCGCGGCCACCTGCGCGCTCAACGCGCTGGCCGCCGTCAAGGCGCAGATCGGGGACCTCGACCGCGTCCGCCGCGTCGTCAAGGTCGTCGGTTTCGTGGCCAGCGACCCGTCGTTCACCAGCCAGCCGGGGGTCGTCAACGGCGCCTCAGAGCTGCTCGGCGAGGTCCTCGGTGACGCCGGCGTGCACGCCCGCAGCGCCGTCGGCGTGGCCGTGCTCCCGCTCGACGCCCCGGTCGAGGTGGAGCTCACCGTCGAGGTGCTCTAGCCCAGCTCCAGCTTGCGGGCCAGCACGTCCGAGAACGCCGTTCCGGCCAGCTGCACCGCGAGCGACATGCTCTTCTCGCTGGTGGCCCCGGCCGCCTCCAGCTGGTCCTTCAGGTCGGCGAGCACGCTGTGGGCGGCAGTTGCCGCCAGCTGCGTGATCCGCGCGCTGGCCACGAGGTCGACCTCGTGCACGAGGAGCGCGCTGACCAGGCCGAGCGCGGTGCTGCTGGCCAGCAGACGCTCGCCGTCCCGGACGAGGATGCCGGCCTCGACCATCTCCTCCAGCACGCCGGGGGCCGCCTCGCGGAAGGCCTCGACGTTCGCGCTGATCAGCGGCACGAGGGCGTCCTCGCCCCAGGAGGCCAGCAGCCGGTTGCGGGACAGCCGTGCCAGCTCGACCTCCGCGTCACCTCGGTCCAGCAGGTCCCGCACCACCCGCAGCGACAGCCCCCGGGACAGCAGGACACGCACCAGGCGCAGCCGGGCCACGTGCTCGGGGCCGTAGCGGACGCTCCGGCCCTCCCGGTGCGGCGGCGGCAGCAGCCCCCGGGCCTGATAGGCGCGCACGTTGCGCGGTGTCATGCCTGCCGACTCGGCGAGCTGCTCCAGCGTGAGCTCACGCGTCCCCGTCATCCAGCGGCACCCTTCGCCGTCCACCCCTGCCGTCGCTCCGATCGATGACCGTAGCGAGTCGGGGTGACCGCGGCCCGGCGGCGCGCTGCGTACGCTGGCGGGGTGCTGCGCGAGTTCCCCCTCCCGGAGGGCACCGAGGAGCAGGTCGAGGCCTGGGCCCGGGATCCCGGGACGCCGGCTCCGCCCCGGCAGGCGGCGACCGTCGTCCTCCTCCGGGACGGCGACCGTGGCGTCGAGGTGTTCCTGCTGCGGCGCCGGCTGAGCATGGCATTCGCGGCCGGGATGTACGCCTTCCCCGGCGGCGGCGTCGACCCGCGGGACGCCGCGGCCGACGTCCCGTGGACCGGTCCCGACCCCGCGTGGTGGGCCGAGCGCCTGCGCTGCACGGAGCTCGAGGCGCGGGCGTTCGTGTGTGCCGCCGTCCGCGAGACGTTCGAGGAGTGCGGCCTGCTGCTGGTCGGCGGGGACGTGGCCGGGGACGACCCCACCTGGGAGACCGAGAGGCAACGGCTGCTGAGCCGCGAGGTCGCGATGTCCGACCTGCTGCGCCGCCGCGGCCTGCACCTGCGATCGGACCTCCTGCGTCCGTGGGCGCACTGGACGACGCCGGAGCACGAGCCGCGCCGGTTCGACACCCGCATCCTCGTGGCGCTCGCCCCCGACGGGCAGAACGCCCGGCACGTCGGGGGCGAGGCCGACGCCGCCGGCTGGTGGCCGGCCTCCGACGTGCTGGCCGCCGTCGCCCACGGACAGGTGCGGATGCTCCCGCCCACGCTCGTCACCCTCGAGGAGGTCGCCGCCGCCCCGGACGCCGGTGCGCTCTGGTCGCAGGCCCGCGTGCTGCGCGAGGTGATGCCCACCCTGGCGCGCCGCGGGGACCGCCTGGTGATGCTGGCCGACCTGCCCGAGCAGCCGGTGGCCCGTCGGTGACCGCGTGGGCCGGTGGCCCGGCCGGGGAGCAGGCGCTCTGCGTGCTCGCCCCCAACCCCGGGCCGATGACCCTGGACGGCACGAACACGTGGGTGCTGCACTCGCCCGGCTCCCGCGACGCCCTCGTCGTCGACCCCGGCCCGGACGACGAGCGGCACCTGCGCGCCGTCGCCGACGTCGTCGAGCGGCGGGGCGCCCGGGTCGCCGAGGTGCTGCTCACCCACGGGCACCTCGACCACAGCGAGGGGGCGGCCGCGTTCGCCCGCCTCACCGGCGCCCGCGGCGTCCGGGCCCTGGACCCGGCGCACCGGCTCGGTGCCGAGGGCCTGGCCGACGGGGACGTCGTCACCGCCGGGGGCGTCGAGGTCCGCGTGGTGGCGACGCCGGGGCACACGTCGGACTCGCTGTCGTTCGTACTGGTCGGTGAGCGTGCGGTGCTCACCGGCGACACCGTGCTCGGCCGTGGCACCACGGTCGTCGCCCACCCGGACGGCCGGCTGGCCGACTACCTGGACTCCCTGCGCAGGCTGCGCGCGCTCGCGGCGGCGACCGAGGTGACCACCGTGCTGCCCGGGCACGGCCCGGTGCTCCCGGACGCCCTGGCCGCCGTCGACGGCTACCTGGCGCACCGCAGGGAGCGGCTCGCGCAGGTCGAGGCGGCGCTCGAGGCCGGCGCGCGCACGCCCCGGGAGGTCGTCGAGATCGTGTACGCCGACGTGGACCGGGCGCTGTGGCCCGCGGCCGAGCTCAGCGTCCGCGCGCAGCTGGAGTTCCTGCGGCGCTGATCCGTTGGCGGGTCAGCGCGCCCGGCGGCGCAGCCGCTCGACGTCCAGCAGGACGACGGCGCGCGCCTCGAGCCGGATCCACCCGCGGCCGGCGAAGTCGGCCAGGGCCTTGTTGACGGTCTCCCGGGAGGCCCCGACGAGCTGCGCGAGCTCCTCCTGGGTGAGCTCGTGGGCGACGAGGACGCCGGCGTCGGTCTGGCGGCCGAACCGCTCGGACAGGTCGAGCAGGGCCTTCGCGACTCGGCCGGGGACGTCGGAGAAGACCAGGTCGGCGAGGGCCTCGTTGGTGCGCCGCAGCCGCTTGGCGAGCGCGCGCAGCAGGTGCTGCGCGACGTCCGGGCGGGTGGACAGCCACGCCCGCAGGTCCTCGTGGCCGAGCGCGACGAGCGTCGCGTCGGAGACCGCGGTGCCGGTGGCGGTGCGCGGGCCCGGGTCGAAGAGCGACAGCTCGCCGAACATCTCGCCCGGGCCGAGCACAGCGAGGAGGTTCTCCCGTCCGTCGGCCGAGGTGCGGCCGAGCTTGATCTTCCCGGACGTGATCACGAAGAGCCGGTCCCCGGCGTCACCCTCGGTGAACAGGGTCTGGCCGCGCCGCAGCTCGACGCGCGTCATCGACGCCAGGAGCGCCGCCGCCTGCTCGTCGTCCAGCGCCGCGAACAGCGGTGCCTTCCGCACGACCTGGTCGTCCACGAGTTCCTCCCGGGGGGTCTGCTTCGGTGCGCAGTCTGCCGCACCCAGCGTGACGCGGACGACATCCCCCCGGCGCCCGGGGAGTCAGCCGGCGGCGCGTGCGGCGTCCAGGCAGCCGCCCGGGGCGGCGGCGTAGCGCTCCACCAGCTCGTGGGTGGCCGCGGATGCGGCCGTCTGCACGTCCGCGCCGTAGCCGGACAGGGCGCGCTGGGCGGCGTCCAGGCGGCGCAGGAGGCCCACGGCGTCGTCCCCCGGCTCGACCAGCAGGGCGCGCAACGCCTCGGTGTCCGGCGGCTCGGGCAGGTGCTCCGACGGCCTGGCCAGCTCGTCGGGGGGCGCGGCGCCCGCGACGACCAAGTCGAGCCGTGCCTGGACCAGCCGCCGCCACCGCAGCGTCGCCGCCGCCTCGGCCAGCAGGGCGTGGCGGTGCTCGCGGAGCTCGGCCAGGGGGAGCTGCTCGAGCGGGGTCGGCGTGGTCTGCGGTGCGGTCACGGAGAGTCATTCGTCGGTGTCCCCGCCGGCCTTGAGGGCGCGGCAGCAGGCTCACCCGCCCGGACGATCACGGTGGCGCCGCGGCTGTCGGCCGGGGCTCGTACGCTGTCGGGCCATGGGACCCCGCGGCGCCGCCGAGACGCCTCTCGCGCTCGTCCGGCGGGCCCGGCGCATGCACCGGGCGCTCGCCGCGCACTACCCCGACGCGCGCTGCGAGCTGGACTTCACGTCGCCGTTCCAGCTGCTCGTGGCGACCGTGCTGTCCGCCCAGACCACCGACGTCCGGGTCAACCAGGTGACGCCGGCCCTGTTCGCCCGCTACCCGGACGCCGCGGCCCTCGCCGGCGCCGACCGCGCCGAGCTGGAGGAGCTGATCCGCCCCACCGGGTTCTTCCGCGCGAAGGCGGACTCGCTGCTGAAGCTGTCGGCGCGGCTCGTGGAGGACTTCGGCGGTGAGGTCCCGAACCGGCTCGAGCAGCTCGTCACCCTGCCCGGGGTGGGGCGCAAGACCGCGAACGTGGTGCTCGGCAACGCCTTCGGCGTCCCGGGGATCACGGTGGACACGCACGTCGGCCGCCTGGCCCGCCGCTTCGGCTGGACCGACGAGACCGACCCGGTAGCGGTCGAGCACGCCGTCGGCGCGCTGTTCGAGAAGCGGGACTGGACGATGCTGTCCCACCGGCTGATCTTCCACGGCCGGCGCACGTGCCACGCCCGGCGACCGGCCTGCGGCGCGTGCCCGGTCGCGCGCGACTGCCCGTCGTACGGCATCGGGGAGACCGACCCGGTGAAGGCCCGCGGCCTGCTGAAGTTCGAGCTCGCCGAGGCCGCCGGGTGACCACGCTGCCCCCCTGGGCGGCCCGGATCCGGGACGTGCTGCCCCACGTGTCGGCCGCGCAGCTCACGCGGTGGTCGCCGCCCGAGGGCGCCGGCGCGCGCAAGGCCGCCGTGCTGATGCTCTTCGGTGAGGACGTCGACGGCGGTGACCTGCTGCTCATCGAGCGCGCGGCGACGCTGCGCGCGCACCCCGGCCAGGCGGCGTTCCCCGGCGGCGCGGTGGACGACGGCGACGACGGGCCCGTCGGCGCGGCCCTGCGCGAGGCGGCCGAGGAGACCCGGCTCGACCCCTCCGGCGTGCGGGTCCTCGGCACTCTGCCCGAGCTGTTCCTGCCGCCCTCGGGGTTCGTGGTCACCCCGGTGGTCGGCTGGTGGGCCGAGCCGAGCCCGGTCGGGGTCGGTGACCCGGCGGAGGTGGCCCGGGTGGAGCGGGTCGCCCTCGACGAGCTGCTCGACCCGGCCAACCGGTGGACCGTGCGGCACCCCAGCGGGTTCGTCGGCCCGGCGTTCACCGTCTCCGGCCTCTTCGTGTGGGGCTTCACCGCCGGCCTCCTCTCCCGCCTGCTCGCGATCGCCGGCCTGGAGCGCCCGTGGGACGCCGGGCGCGAGCACCCGCTGCCGGGCGCCGAGCCGGACGTCGTCGACGACTACGAGGAGGGCGAGGTCGAGCCGTGAACGCGGGAACGGTCCTGGACGTCGTCCTGCTCGTCGTCGGGGTCGGCCACGCCGTCTCCGGCCTGCGGCAGGGCCTGCTCGTCGGGCTGCTGTCCCTCGTCGGCTTCGTCGGCGGGGCCGTCCTCGGCATGGCGGTCGTACCCGAGCTGCTCGCCGACCTGGAGCCGGGCATCGGTCGCGCCCTGCTCGTCCTGGCCGGCGTGCTGCTCGTGGCGTGGGTGCTGCAGCTGGCCGGCGTCCTCGTCGGCCGGCGGCTGCGGGAACGGGTGACGTGGCGCCCGGCCCGGGTGCTGGACTC
>JBMOMI010000196.1:0-6479 GCA_049325235.1 Actinomycetota bacterium
GATGGGCGGCGGCCAGCTCCACCGCACGGCTCAGCCCGGCTGCCGTCTCGATGAGTAGCTGCAGGGGCATGGCGAGGCGTTCAGCGACGTCCCGGACGAGCTGCGGGTCCTGGCACCGCGGGAGCCGCACGCCGTCCAGGGGCAGCCCCTGGACGGCCTCCAGGTCCGCCTCGCCCCACGGACCGGCGGGGTCGTTCACCCGGACCCACAGCCCGCGAGCGGCTCTGCCGTCGGCGATCTGCCGCACCGCTTCGCGCGCAGCGTCCTTGGCGTCGGGAGGGACGGCGTCCTCGAGGTCCACGACGACGGCGTCCGCGTCCGACGCCAGAGCCTTCGCCACGCGCTCCGGGCGGTGGCCGGGCACGTAGAGCCACGACCGCGCGACCGGGCTCACGAGCCCACCGCTGCGTCCACCGCCGGCAGCCCTCCGCACCAGCCGAGCGTCTTGGAGATCGTCTCCGCCGCCTCCAGCAGGAGCGGGACGAAACGGTCACGCGCGGGCGCGTCGACGCGCGAGACCGGACCGCAGATCGAGATGGCCCCGACGACGGAGCCGTCGAGCCCGAAGACCGGCGCGGCCACCGAGCCCGCGCCCGCCTGGCGCTCACCGTCGGAGTGGGCGAAGCCGACCCGGCGGATCTCCTCGAGCCGCTCGGCGAGCACTCCAGGGTCGGTGACGGTCAGCGGGGTCAACGCCTCCAGCGGGCCTGCCAGGACGGCGTCCTGCTGCTCCCGCGGCAGGAACGCCAGGATGCACGTGCTGGAGCTGCCTGCGTACAGCGGGAACCGGCGACCGACCTCGACGGTCATCTTGATCTCTTGCGTGCTGACCACCTGGTCGAGGTAGACCCGGCCGTCCGGAACCAGGGCGGAGACCGTGGTGGTCTCGCCGGTTCGCTGCTGCAGTGTCCGCAGCACCGGTATGGCCGCCGACCTCAGCTCGGACTCGCGCAGGGCGCGGGCGCCGAGGGCCGCTGTCGCGGGGCCCAGCTGGTAGGTGCGGGTCGCGGGGTCGGCGACGAGCAGTCGCCGGTCGACGAGAGTCTGCAAGATGCGGTGGACGACGGCCTTGGACAGACCGAGCTCTCGGGCGATGGCTGAGACTCCGAGCGAGTCCGGGCCGTCGGTGAACATCAGCAGGACGTCGGCAACCCGTGCCGATGCCTCGGTCCCCTGGATACCGGCCACGACAGCCTTCCTCTCGGTCCGCGCCGGTCTCACGCCGCGGGAATCCCCATGCGTTTCGTCCAGCGGAACGTCATTCGAGCACCGCGGGCAGGGCGCGGTCAAGGCCTGACGCGCACGATTAGGCGGACACACAGCAAGTTCCTTCGCGCTATTGACCGCCAGACCGACCGGTGCCACAGTGATGCGCCATCAACTGTTCCGCTAATCGGAACGCAAGAGAACCGGGAGCCCGTATGCGCAAGACGTGGTTCGCAGTCCTCGGGGGCACACTCACACTGGCCCTGGCCGCCTGTGGCGGTTCCGCTCCGCCGGGTGCCGCCGACGAGGACGCGGGCGGAGCGACCGGCTCCGCGGAGGTCATCAAGATCGGCTCTCTCCACCCGCTCAGCGGTGCGGCGGCGGCGGACGGCCAGCAGATGGACAACGGTGCGAAGCTCGCCGTCGAGGCGATCAACGAGGCCGGCGGCATCGAGTCGCTCGGTGGTGCGAAGCTTGAGCTGGTCAGCGCCGACACGCAGGGCAAGCCTGAGGTGGGCCAGAGCGAGGCGCAGCGCCTCATCCAGGAGGGTGTCGTCGGCCTGGTCGGCACCTACCAGAGCGCCGTCACGGCGAACGTCTCCACGGTGGCCGAGCGCAACAAGGTGCCGCTGGTCATCGACGTCTCCAGCGCTGACTCGATCCTGCAGCAGGGCTACTCGTACACCTTCCGGGTGCAGCCGAGCTCGTCCGTGCTGGGCGGCGGCGGTGCCACCTACCTGGCGGAGGTCTCCGAGGCCGCGGGGAGCCCGGCCAAGACCGTCGCCATCCTCCACGAGCAGGGCCCCTTCGGCAGCGGTGTGCGGGACGCCTTCGTGGCCGAGGCGGAGAAGCGCGGCATGACGATCGGCCCGGTCATCGCCTACGACGCCGCCAGCGTCTCCGACTTCACCACGCAGATCACGCAGGTGAAGGCAGCCGGCGTCGATGTGCTCATGGTCGCCGGCTACTACCGCGACGGAGTCCTCGTGGCACAGGCCGTCGACACGGTCCAGCCCGGTCTCGACGCGGTGTGGGGCGTGGCCAACGGCGCGTTCGACCTGCCGCAGTTCCCCGCCGAGGTCGGCGAGGCGGGCGAGGGCTACTTCGACGCCAACTACCACCCGGACATGACGAACCCGGAGATGCAGGACCTGGCCGCTCTCTACCGGGAGCGGTTCAACGACGAGATCCGCACCGGAGCCGTCCTGGCCTACGACGCCGTCCGCGTCATCGCCGCTGCGTTGGAGAGCGCGGGGGACGCCGATCCGACGGCGGTCCGCGACGCCATCGCCGAGAACGAGGTCGACACCCTCATCGCCGGCAACGGCCCGATCTCGTTCGACGAGGTCGGCGAGAACGTCAACGCCGCGCCCATCCTCATGCAGGTGCAGAGCGGCAAGGTCGTTCAGGTGTACCCCGAGGAGTTCGCCGAGGCCGAGCCGGTCTACCCGGCGTTCCAGGCTCGATGAGCGGGAGTCCCGGTCGCGACCACGGTGCCGCCGCCACCGGCGGCGCCGCGGTCGACGACCCCGTCGCCGAGGAGCTCACGCAGCAGCCGGTGGGGCTGCGTGCCCAGTGGGCGCGCGTGCCATGGCTCCGGATCGCTGTGGTCGTCGGCGTCATCGTCCTCGCGGTGGTCTTCGCCTACCTGCGGTCGGGCAGTGGGGTCGTCGTCACCCAGGCGGTCGCGACCGGGATCCTCATCGGCGGCGTCTACGGCCTCATCGCCATGGGCCTGACGCTGATCTTCGGCGTTCTCGACATCGTCAACTTCGCGCACGGTGCCTTCCTCGGTATCGCGCTGTTCCTCACGTTCTGGCTCGTCGCGTCGGTTGGTCTCCACCCGTATGTCGCCCTCCTCGCCACGGTCCCGGCGATGTTCGTCCTCGGAGCGCTGGTGCAGCGGGGGATCCTCGGCGGCGCGATGGGCAAGCCGCTGCAGAACCAGCTGCTCATCACCCTCGGCATCTCTCTCGTCATCGAGAACGGGCTGCTGCTGGTCTTCGGCGCCAACCCACGGTCCGTGGACGTGCCCGGCGACCGCGGGGTGCCGATCCTCGGAGCCGTCGCCGAGCTGTCGCGGATCCTCGCCTTCGTCGGCGCGGTCGTTCTCGCCGGCCTGCTGTTCCTCCTGCTCAAGCGCACGAGGATGGGGACGGCGATCCGCGCGGTCGCCGCCAACGCGACCGGCGCCCAGATGGTCGGTATCGACACCCACCGCATCTACATGGTCACCTTCGCCATCGGCACCGCGTGCGCCGGTGCGGCCGGTGTGCTGGTGGCGCCACTGGTGACCATCGAGCCGACCACCGGCGCCCTGTTCAACATCATCGCCTTCGTCGTCGTGGTCCTCGGCGGGATGGGGAACGTGGCGGGTGCTCTCGTCGGCGGGTTCGTCGTCGGGCTCGCCGAGCAGCTCGGTGCGCTGCTGCTCCCCGGCCAGAGCCCCCTGCTCGCCGTGTTCATCGTCTTCGTCGTCGTGCTGTTCGTCCGCCCGCAGGGCCTGTTCGGGAGGAAGGCATGACCACGACGACCGCGACGGGACCGGCGCAGCGCACACCGCTGCCCCGCCAGGTGTGGTCCCGGCACCTCGTCGTCATCGGCGTGCTGGCGCTCGTCATGATCCCGCTGCCCCTGCTGCTCCCCGGCGCCCAGCAGGCGGTCGCCGTCCGGGTTCTGATCTTCGCCATCATGGCCATCGGCTGGAACGTCATGAGCGGCTTCGGCGGCATGTTCAGCTTCGGCCATGCCGCCTACTTCGGGCTCGGCGCCTACACGACCGCCTGGCTGCTGGTCGAGCGCGACGTGTCCCCGTGGGTCGGGATGGCCACGGGCATGGTGGTGGCGGCCTCCTTCGCCGTCCTGATCGGCTTCCTGGCCCTGCGCTACCGGCTCAAGGGCGCGTACTTCGCGCTGGTCACGCTGGCCTTCGCGGAGATGCTCCGGCTGTGGGCGACGAACAGCGACTTCGTCAACCGCGCCGTGGGGTACCACGTTCCCCTGCTCCCCGAGAATTCCTGGTGGTACCTGCAGTTCGAGGCCGGGTCGGCGAACTACTTTTGGATCGCTCTCGCGCTCACCGTCGCAGCGCTCGTCGTCAGCGTCTTCTTCCTCCGGTCCCGAGCCGGGCAGTTCACGATGGCGGCCCGCGACGACGGGGACGCCGCGGCCGCCGTCGGCATCCCGGTGATGCGCTACCAGCTCGTCGCGATGGCGATCTCGGCTGCGATCACGTCGGTCGCCGGAGCGTTCTACACGCAGTACTACCTGTTCATCGACCCGGACCTCGCCTTCGGGGCGACCGTGTCGATCCAGGCGATCCTTCCTGCGGTCATCGGCGGCGTGGCCACGATCTGGGGCCCGGTCATCGGAGCCGCCGTACTCGGACCGCTCAGCGACGTCACCGCGACCATCCTGCGTAACCCACCGGCTGCGCTCGACTTCCTCGCCGGCCGTGGTGGGCTCGACGTCATCCTCTACGGGATCCTCTTGATCCTCATCATCCTCCTTCTCCCGCAAGGCATCTACGGCGCTCTGCGCGACAGGTGGTCCCGACGATGACCTTGCTCGAAGTCAGAGGCCTCCGAAAGTCGTTCAAGGGACTTCGCGCGGTCGACGACGTGAGCTTCGCCGTCGACGAGGGCAGCATCCTTGGCATCATCGGGCCGAACGGAGCCGGTAAGACAACGGTCTTCAACCTCGTCGCGGGAGCGCTCGAGCCGGACGCGGGCACCGTCCTGCTCGATGGCCGTGACGTCACCGGGCTACCACCGCACCGCATCACTGCGTCCGGCATGTCGCGGACGTTCCAGCTGATGCGGCCGTTCTACTCGATGTCGGTGCTGGAGAACGTCACCGTCGCGGTGCTGGCAGCGGGCGGCCCGCGGCGGTCGGCTCGCGAGACTGCGGCGGACGTGATCGATCGGGTCGGCCTCTCCCGGTGGCGGGACGCCCCCACCGAGGGACTGCCGACGGCGGCCCTCAAGCGGCTCGAGCTGGCCAGGGCTCTCGCCACCCGACCTCGCGTCCTGCTCCTGGACGAGGTGCTGGCCGGTCTCGTACCGGCGGAACGGGAACCGGTGCTGCGGCTCCTCGAGCAGCTGCGCTCCGAGGAGGGCATCACCCTCGTCTTCGTCGAGCACATCATGGCCGCGGTCATGCGACTGTCCGACAGCGTGCTCGTCCTGGACCTGGGACGTGTGCTCACGACCGGGACACCGCAGGAGGTGACCCGCGACCCGCGGGTCATCGAGGCCTACCTCGGGGAGGAACCCAGTGCTCACGCTTGAGGGGCTGTCCGCGGGGTACCACCACCTGCAGATCCTGCACGAGATCGACCTCGAGGTCCGCGACGGCGAGATCGTGGCCCTGGTCGGCGCCAACGGCGCCGGCAAGACCACCACGCTGAAGACGGTCTCCGGGCTGCTGCGCCCCACCGGCGGCACGGTGACGTTCGACGGGCGGCGCGTGAACGGCGTCCGTCCGAACGAGTTGGTCAGCCGTGGACTCGTGCAGGTGCCGGAGGGCAGAGCCCTGTTCGGCCCGCTCACCGTCGAGGAGAACCTGCGGATGGGGGCGTGGACCCACGGGCGGACGTCGCCGGACGCCGACCTGCGCGAGGTGTTCACGCTCTTCCCGATCCTCGAGGAGCGCCGGCGCCAGGCGGCGGAGACCCTCAGCGGAGGCCAGCAGCAGATGCTCGCGATCGGGCGGGCGCTCATGACCCGGCCTCGTCTGCTGATGCTGGACGAGCCCTCGACAGGCCTGTCACCGAAGCTCACGTGGACCGTGCTGGAGGCGGTGAAGACCATCCGAGAACGGGGAGTGGCGGTGCTCCTCGTCGAGCAGAACGCGATGCAGGCGCTCACCATGGCCGACCGGGCGTACGTGCTCGAGAGCGGCAGCGTCGTCCTCTCCGGCTCCGGCCCCGAGCTGGCACGCGACGACCGCGTGCGCAGTGCCTACCTGGGGCTGTGAAGGCGCCGCCCGTGATAGCCATGTCCACGACCCAGGAGGCGACCCGGGAGGCCGTGGCCGGGCTGGGTGCCTGGGTCGCCGGCCTCCACTGGAAGGACGTGCCCGCCAGCACCCGCGAGCGGCTGGGTCTGGTTCTGCTGGACGCCCTGGGTGTCACGGTCGTCGGGGCCCGTCAGGAGGAGCAGCGCGCCCTCGTCGCCGCCTGGCGGGCGCCGGCCGGCCCGGCGCCACTCGTCGGCGGGGGTGCTCTCACCACGGTCGAGGCGGCGGCGTGGCTCAACGCCACCGCGCTCGTC
>JBMOMI010000197.1:0-6473 GCA_049325235.1 Actinomycetota bacterium
ACCGCCGTGGGTCGCTCAGCAGGAGGCCGCCGGCGAACGCGGCGCCGCCGCTGAAGCCGACGAGCACCACGGGCCGCCCGGGAGGAGCGACGTCGTCCAGCCAGGTCCGGAACCAGGCCATCGTCTCGGCCAGGGACTCGGCGACGGGCCGGCCGATGCCGCGGTTGGCGAACCAGGCGTAGCCGCCACCCTCGAGGATCGGCGCCCGGACGGCGGCGTACGCCGGGCCGGCGGGCAGGTGGTCGGCCAGGCCGAGGATGCCGCGCTGGTCGGCGCCCCGGCCGTGCAGCAGGACGACGAGGGGGCGGGTCGGGTCGTCGCCGTCCCGCCAGGCGACGGTGGGCTCGGGGACAGCGCTCACGAGCCGGCCTCTCCCGACCGCTCCTCCGAGCCCGACACGACGCGGCCGGCCGTCCGGACGCCGGACCAGCGGGCGAGCTCGGCGTCCAGGTCGAGCCGCTCCACCGGGGCGGCGTTCTCGTAGGCGCCCCAGTCCTCTCGCGGCAGCATCCACATGATCTCGAACTCGTTGCCGTCCGGGTCGGCGCCGTACACGCTCTTGGTGGCCCCGTGGCTGGACTCGCCGGTGTAGGCACCGGCCTCCAGGAGGGTCTGCCGGGCGGCGGCGAGCTCCTCGACGGTGTCGAGCTGCCAGGCCAGGTGGTACAGCCCCACCGTGCCGCGGCGCCTGGGGGCGGCACCGGCGCCCAGGCCAAACAGGCCGAGGTCGTGGTGGTTGCCCGAGCGCGGCAGTCGCAGGAACGCGGCGTCCGCGCGTGGCTCGCGGGCCACGACCTCCATCCCGAAGACCTGGGTGTAGAACCGCTCGGCCCGTTCGCGGTCCGACACGAAGAGCACGGCGTGGTTCAGGCGGACGGGGGAGATCGGTGTCATGGTCGGCTCCTCTGGTGGGACGTGGCGCTGGTCAAGGGCTCAAGCTCAGCGAACCACCGCGAAGCCGCCGCTCCAGGAGATCTTCTCCCCGGCGGCCAGGGTGATCTGGAGGAACCCGAGCGCCTCGAGCTCGCGGGCGCGGCGGAGCGAGCCGGCGTCGACCGCGTGCAGACCACCCGCCGTGGCGATCTCGGCCACCCGGGACTTCGCCTCGACGTCGTCGCCGGCGAGGAGCACCGTGGCGGGCCGGTCGCTGACGGTCCCGGAGGACAGCGTGGCGGCGAACGTGGTGTTGAAGGCCTTGACGACGCGCGACTGCGGAAGGGCCGCGGCGATGACCGCGGCCGCGGAGGAGTCGGCCGGCACGGTGAGGGAGTCGAAGGTCTCGAAGTCGACCGGGTTGGTGATGTCGACGACGACCTTGCCGGCCAGCTCGGCCCCGCGCTGGGCGAGCACCTGGGAGACGGCGGGGTAGGGCACGGCCAGGACGACGACCTCGCCGGAGACGGTCGTGCCGGTGTCGCCGGAGCCGAGCAGCTGGACGGAGTGGCCGCCGCGCGTGGCGACGTCCGCGATGGCGGAGCCCATCGCTCCGGTGCCGATGATGGTGAGGGTGGTCATGGTGAACTCCTGACGGGTAGGTGGGTTGATTGTTGCTACAACTAAAACTCTACCTCCCACATAGTTGTTGCTGCAACTTTCTGTGGCGAGGATGGTGACCATGGACGCGCAGTGGCTGACCCGCGAGGAGCTGGCGGCGTGGGTGCGGCTGGCCGCAGTGCTCGAGCTCCTGCCCGGCACCCTCGACTCCCAGCTGCGCCGCGACGCCGGCCTGACGAACTTCGAGTACTACGTGCTCGCGATGCTCTCCGAGGCGCCGGATCGCACCCTGCGGATGACGGCTCTGGCAGCGCTGACGAACGCGACCCTGCCGCGGCTCTCGCACGTGGTCCGCCGGCTGGAGGACCGCGGGCTGGTGGAGCGGTTCCCGTGCCCGGAGGACGGTCGCGCCACCAACGCCCGGCTCACCGCCGAGGGCTGGCGCACGGTGCAGAAGGCTGCGCCGGGTCACGTCGCCACGGTGCGCGAGCACGTGATCGACGCCCTGACCCCGGAGCAGGTCGGCCAGCTGGCCGCGATCACCGACGCGATCCTGCAACGGCTGGACCCGGCCGGACGGATGACCGCGATGTACCGCCGGCACGACGACGACCCGCAGGGGCGCCCGTCCGGAAGGCCAGCTGGACAGGCCCCCTAGACTTCAGAGCACAGGCACTGACCCGGCCATCACCGGTGAGCCTCCGGAAGAACGGGGCGGCCCGCGCGTGCGGGACACCCTCAGTAGAACCGGACGGGTGCGGCCCGTCACAGCCGTCGAACGAGCGGCCGGGGGAGACCCCGGCAAGCGAGGTGGTACCGCGGTGCCACCCGGGACCGGCCCGGGTGACGTCGTCCTCGCACCATGATCGCGGCGAAGTGCATGATCACGGTGAGGGTGGGAGATGACGTACCCGAAGGCGACCCACGGCGACGTGTCCGGCGGCGTGCCGGCGAGCCCGCGGTTCCCCGACGTCGAGGAGCGCGTGCTCGCGTACTGGGAGTCCGACGGCACGTTCCAGGCCAGCGTCGAGCAGAGACCGGCGGGCGACCGCGGGAGCAACGAGTTCGTCTTCTACGACGGCCCTCCCTTCGCCAACGGCCTGCCCCACTACGGGCACCTGCTGACCGGGTACGTCAAGGACGTCGTCCCGCGCTTCCAGACGATGCGCGGCAGGCGGGTGGAGCGGCGGTTCGGCTGGGACTGCCACGGCCTGCCCGCCGAGGTCGAGGCCGAGAGGCAGCTCGGCATCTCGACGAAGGCCGAGATCGAGCGGATGGGCGTCGCCGAGTTCAACGACGCCTGCCGGGTGTCGGTGCTGCGGTACACCGACGAGTGGCAGGCCTACGTCACGCGTCAGGCACGGTGGGTCGACTTCGATAACGACTACAAGACGCTCGATCTCGACTACATGGAGTCGGTGATGTGGGCGTTCAAGACCCTGTACGACAAGGGCTTGGTCTACGAGGGCTACCGCGTGCTCTGGTACTGCACGCGGTGCGAGACACCGCTGTCGAACACCGAGACCCGGATGGACGACGTCTACCGGCCGCGGCAGGACCCGGCGGTCACCGTCGGCCTGAGGCTGGAGACCGGCGAGCTGGCGCTGGTCTGGACGACGACGCCGTGGACGCTGCCGAGCAACCTCGCGATGGCGGTGCACCCGGAGGTCGAGTACGTCGTCGTGGCCGCGCACGGGCAGCGGTACGTGCTCGCGGCCGACCGGCTGGGGCACTACGCCAGGGAGCTCACGAGCGGGGAGAGCGAGTCCCCGGAGGTGGTCGAGCGCCTGCGCGGCAGCGACCTGGTCGGACGCCGCTACACGCCGCCGATGTCGTACTTCGCCGGGCACGCGGGCGCCCACCGGGTGCTGGCCGCCGACTACGTCACCACCGACGAGGGCACCGGCATCGTCCACATCGCGCCCGCCTTCGGCGAGGAGGACAAGGTCGTCACCGACGCCGCCGGCATCGAGGCGGTCGTGCCGGTCGACGCCCAGGGCCGGTTCACCGCCGAGGTGGGCGACTACGCCGGGCAGCACGTGTTCGAGGCCAACGCGAGCATCATCCGCGACCTGAAGGGCGGCACCGGCTCGGTCACCGACGGCACGGTGCTGCTGCGGCACGAGACGTACGACCACCCGTACCCCCACTGCTGGCGCTGCGCCACACCGCTGATCCAGCGGGCGGTCTCGTCGTGGTTCGTCGCGGTGACGACGTTCCGCGACCGGATGGTGGAGCTGAACAAGGACATCACCTGGGTGCCCGAGCACGTGCGGGACGGCTCGTTCGGCAAGTGGCTGGAGAACGCCCGTGACTGGTCGATCAGCCGGAACCGCTACTGGGGCAGCCCGATCCCGGTGTGGGTGAGTGACGACCCCGCCTACCCGCGGGTCGACGTGTACGGCTCGCTCGCGGAGCTCGAGCGCGACTTCGGAGTCCAGGTCACCGACCTGCACCGGCCGTTCGTCGACGCGCTGACCCGCCCGAACCCGGACGACCCGACCGGCCGCTCGACGATGCGGCGCGTCCCCGAGGTGCTCGACTGCTGGTTCGAGTCCGGCTCGATGCCGTTCGCGCAGGTGCACTACCCGTTCGAGAACGCCGAGTGGTTCGAGGACCACTACCCGGGGGACTTCATCGTCGAGTACATCGGCCAGACGCGCGGCTGGTTCTACACCATGCACGTGCTGGCGACCGCGCTGTTCGACCGGCCGGCGTTCCGCACCTGCGTCGCGCACGGCATCCTGCTCGGCGACGACGGCCGCAAGATGAGCAAGTCGCTGCAGAACTACCCGGACGTGAACGAGGTGTTCGACCGCGACGGCTCGGACGCCATGCGGTGGTTCCTCATGTCGTCGCCGGTGCTGCGCGGCGGCAACCTGATCGTCACCGAGCAGGGAATCCGGGACGGCGTCCGGCAGGTGATGATCCCGCTCTGGAACGCCTGGTACTTCTTCTCGCTGTACGCCAACGCGGCGAACGGCGGCGAGGGGTACACCGCACGCCGGCGCACCGACAGCCCCCACGTCCTCGACCGCTACCTGCTCGCCAAGACGCACGACCTCGTCGCCGCGGTGACCGAGCAGCTGGAGCGCAACGACATCGCGACCGCCTCCGACAGCGTGCGCGGCTACCTGGACGTCCTGACCAACTGGTACATCCGCCGCTCCCGCGACCGGTTCTGGGACGAGGACGCCGACGCGTTCGACACGCTCTACACGGCCCTGGAGGTGCTGTGCCGCGTGGCGGCCCCGTTGCTGCCGCTGACGACCGAGGAGGTCTGGCGAGGGCTCACCGGAGGCCGGAGCGTGCACCTCACCGACTGGCCGGACGCCGCCGACCTGCCGACGGACGACGACCTGGTGGCGGCCATGGACGCCGTCCGCGGCGTCTGCTCGACCACGCTCGGCCTGCGGAAGGCGAACGGTCTGCGCGTCCGCCAGCCGCTGCCCGCTCTCACCGTCGTGACGCCGGACGCCCACGCGCTGGAGGCATTCCGCGACCTGGTGGCCGACGAGGTCAACGTCAAGCAGGTGCGCCTGCTGGACCTCGACGCGGCGTCCGAGGCCGACTTCGGCATCAGCCACCGGCTCGTGGTGAACGCCCGGGCGGCCGGGCCGCGGCTCGGCAAGCAGGTGCAGGTGGCGATTCGCGCCGCCCGAGAAGGCGACTGGAGCACCGACGCGGACGGCGTGGTCGCCGGCGGGGTTCGGCTGGCCGAGGGCGAGTACGAGGTGCAGACCGTCGTCGCCGACACCGGTGACGGCGAGCGCGCCACCGGTGCCCTGCCCGGTGAGGGGTTCGCCGTCCTGGAGACCGCCGTGACTCCCGAGCTGGCCGCCGAAGGCATCGCACGCGACGTCGTCCGGGTCGTGCAGCAGGCGCGCCGGGACGCCGGGTTCGACATCGGCGACCGGATCCGGCTCACCGTCGTCGGCGAACCCGAGGTGTGGCAGGCGGTGGTCGCGCACCAGGACCTCGTGGTGTCCGAGACGCTCGCCGACTCCTTCGGGTCGGCCGGCGACCTGGACGCCCTGCCGCCCGGGGACGGTGTAACCGAGGCCACCGTCGGCGACGGCCTGACCGTCCGCGTGAAGGTGGAGCGGCTGTGACCGACGAGCAGTCGCCGCAGGCGCGGTTGCGCCAGGTGTTCACCGAGCTGGTCGCGCGCACCCCGGAGGACCGGATGCAGCCGCGGCTGGACCCGGTGCGCGAGGCGCTGCACCTGCTCGGCGACCCGCACCTGGCGTACCCGGTGATCCACGTCGCCGGCACCAACGGCAAGTCGTCGACCGCCCGGATCATCGACCGGCTGCTGCACGAGCACCACCTGCGCGTCGGCCGTTTCACCAGCCCCCACCTGGTCAGCGTCACCGAGCGGATCAGCATCGACGGCGAGCCGGTGTCCAGCGAGCGGTTCGTCGAGGTGCACGAGGACGTCGCCCCCTACGTGGCGATGGTCGACGGCCGCCTGCGCGCCGCCGGCGAGGTACCGCTGACCTACTTCGAGGTGCTCGCGGTGATGGCCTTCGCCGCGTTCGCGGACGCCCCGGTGGACGTGGCCGTCGTCGAGGTGGGCCTCGGCGGCACCTGGGACGCGACCAACGTCGTGCGGCCGAACGTCGCGGTCGTCACGCCGATCTCGCTGGACCACACCAACGTGCTCGGCGACTCCCTGGAGGACATCGCCGCCGAGAAGGCCGGCGTCATCAAGGAGGGCGCGTTCGTCGTGCTGGCCCAGCAGCCCGAGGCGGCCGGCGCCGTGCTCCTGCGGCGTTGCGCCGAGCAGCACACCGTGGTCGCGCGCGAGGGCGTCGAGTTCGGGCTGCGCGACCGGACCCTCGCGGTCGGGGGCCAGGTGATCGCCGTCCAGGGCATCGCGGGCGAGTACGAGGACCTCGTGGTGCCGCTGCACGGCGAGCACCAGGCGCACAACGTGGCGGTCGCCGTCGCCGCCGTCGAGGCGTTCATCGGTGGCG
>JBMOMI010000198.1:0-6466 GCA_049325235.1 Actinomycetota bacterium
CGCGCTCAAGACCGGCCGCGTGGAGGTCGCGTGCCTGCTCATCGACCTCGACGAGTTCAAGGCGGTGAACGACAGCCAAGGTCACCTGGCCGGCGACCTGGTTCTCCGGCAGATGGCCGCGGCGCTCCAACGCCACCTGCGACCGGAGGACACCCTGTACCGCATCGGCGGGGACGAGCTGGCCGCACTGGTGCGCACCCGTGACCCGGCGGACGTCGAGGAGGTGGCCCGTCGTCTGGGTGCCGCCGCCCGCACGACACCGTGCACGGTCTCGATCGGTGCCGCCATGGTGGCTGATGTACCCGAGCGGGTCCGCGAGGCGGCGGACGCAGCTCTCTACGCCGCCAAGGAGGCAGGCCGGGACGCCTACCGGCTGGCTACCTGAGACCCGCCGCCGGGCCGGGTCACCGCACTTGCGATCATCGCGCCGTGCTCGCCGCCCTGGGCCGCCTGGTCACCCGCCACCCCGTCGCCGCGCTGCTCGTCTGGCTCGGCGTGGTCGCCGGTGCCGGCGGCGCCGCCTTCGGCCTGTTCGGCAACGAGCCGCTGTTCTCCCGGCTGACCAGCGGCGAGCCGAACGTCCCCGGCGAGGCGCAGGACGGCAGCCGGCTGCTGGACGACGCGAGCGACACCGGTCCGTCCCTCACCCTGCTGCTGGACGGCGTGGACCCGGCCTCCCCGCAGGTGGTGCAGGCCCTGACCGCCGCGGTGTCCGACGTCCAGCAGATCGACGGCGTGGCCACCGTGGTGGCCCCGGTGGCGCCGGAACTGGCGCAGCTGGCCACGGAGGACGCCGTCCTGGTCACCGCGACGCTGACGGGGGACCTGACGGCGGCCCAGGAGGACGACGCGCTCGCGGCGGTCGAGGAGCGCCTCGCGCGCGTGGACGACGCCGTGCCCGGCTCGCGCGGCCGCGTCGGCGGCGTCACCACCCTGGTCGACGAGATCACCCACCAGGTCGAGGTCGACCTGCGCACCGGGGAGGGCATCGCCCTGCCGGTCAGCCTGCTCGTGATGATCTTCGTGTTCGGCGGGTTCATCGCCGCCGGGCTGCCGATCGCGGGCGCGGTCGCGTCGATCCTCGCCGGACTCGGCGCGCTGCTGGCCTGGTCGCACGTGCTGAACCTCGACGCCGCCGTGGTCAACGTCGTGACCGTGCTGGGCCTGGGCCTGTGCATCGACTACGGCCTGCTCGTGGTGTCGCGGTACCGGGAGGAGCTGCGGTCGTCGGCGTTGGAGCCCGGCTCGAGAGCGGCCCGGGACGCCGCGCTCGTCGCGACGCTGGCGACCGCCGGCCGCACGGTGACGTTCTCCGCGATCACCGTGGCGATCAGCCTGATGGGCCTGCTGGCGTTCCGGGCCGACATCCTGCGCGCGGTCGGGGCGGCCTCCATGAGCGTGGTCGTCGTGGCGCTGCTCGTCGCGCTCGTGCTGGTGCCGGCGCTCATCGCCCTGGCCGGGGACCGGCTGGCCCGGCCCGGGGCCGCGCGGCACGTGCCGGGGCTGCGGGTCGTCGCGGCGCGGTTCGGGGACGTCGCACCCGCCGAGGGCCGGTTCTCCCAGCTCGCGCGATGGGTCCAGCGGCACGCTCTGCGGGTGTTCGTCGCGGTCACCGCCGTGCTCCTGGTGCTCGGCGCGCCGTCCCTGGCGATGACGCTGCGGAACGACGGCGTCGAGCTGCTGCCCACCTCCTCGCCGCAGCGGCAGTTCTTCACCGATCTCGCCGAGCAGTTCCCGGCGACCGAGCCGCCGGCGGTCACGGTCGTGGCGGACGCCGGCGTCGAGGAGGTGGCCGCGTGGGCCGAGGACGTCGCGCGGGTCGAGGGCGTCGCATCGGTGGACCCGCCGGAGCAGCAGGGCGACCTCACCGTGCTCGGGGTGCGCGTCGACGGCGACCCGGTCGGCGACGAGGCGAGGGACGTCGTGAGCACGCTGCGCGACCAGCGTCCGGAGTTCGACACCTGGGTGACGGGTCAGGCGGCGGGGCTCGTCGACTTCACCGCCGACCTTCGCCAGCGGGCGCCCTTCGCCGTCCTGGCGGTCGTGGCGGCGACGTTCGTGCTGTTGTTCCTCATGACCGGCTCGGTGCTCGTGCCGCTCAAGGCGCTGCTGATGAACGTGGTGTCGCTCGGGGCGTCCCTCGGCATCCTGGTCTGGATCTTCCAGTGGGGGAACCTCGAGGGGCCGCTCGGGTTCACCTCCACCGGCGGCATCGAGGCGTTCGTGCCGGCGCTGGCTCTCGCCTTCGGCTTCGGCCTGGCGATGGACTACGAGGTGTTCCTGCTCTCCCGCATCGTCGAGGAGCGGGGCAAGGGCGCGCCCAACGACCTCGCCGTGGAGCGGGGGCTGCAGCGCTCCGGACGCATCATCACGTCAGCTGCCCTGATCATCATCATCGTCTTCCTCGGCTTCGTCGCCGGGCGGCTGCTCGTCATCAAGGAGGTCGGCGTCGCCCTCGCCGTCGCCGTCCTCGTCGACGCCACGCTCGTCCGGATGCTGCTGGTCCCGGCCACGATGACGCTGCTGGGCGAGTGGAACTGGTGGGCTCCTGCGCCGCTTCGCCGGCTGCACGCCAGGTTCGGCGTGCGGGAGTAGCCGGCCGGGTCAGCCCTCGCCCTCGGGCGGAGAGGCGCCGCGGCGTCCACCGCCTTGCCGAGGAACATCTGACCTGGGCTCTCGCTCACGTCGAGGACGGCCTCGCGGGTCCGGCATCGAGCTCGGCCGAGCCGTAGACCTGCTCTGCCGAGGCCCGTGATCTCGGACGGCGTAGCGCAGCCTTCAGCGCTGCGTCACCTCCCGCAGCAGCACCGCCGCGACGTCGCGCAGGGACACCATGCCGACGACGTCGTCCTCGTCGTTGACGACCGGCACGTGACGGACACCCGCGTCCAGCATCGCCCGGGCAGCCGCCAGGACGGTGTCGTTCGGGGACACGGTCACCGGCCCGAGGGTCACCATCTCCTCGACGAGCAGGTGGTCGGGGTTCGCGCCGTCGGCGATGTGCGTGGACACGTCACGCTCGGACACCACACCGACGAAGTGGTCTCCGGAATAGACGACCGCGGCTCCGATCTCGTTGGCGGCCAACGCCTCGGTCACCTCACGCAGGGTCGCGGTCATGGCGACGGACGCCACCGGCCAGCTCATCAGCCGGGACACCGCGTCGTGCAGTCCGGATGTCGCCGTGAACGCCATCGCCACCACTCCTCTCGCTCGCCCCTGACCGCACCCTCGCTCGCCCGCGTGGGCCGGCCCAGGGTCCAAGGTCACGCCCTGGTCGCGGGGGGCGAAGGGCCCTGGCCGGACGCCGACCGCCTGCCGGAGGCTGGCTTGCAGGGGTGAGGGGGATGTCGGCGACGAGAACCGCGGTATCGGCGTTCGGGCTCCTCGTGGCGCTCGCGGGTGCCGAGCACGGGCTGGGCGAACTGGTCCAAGGGGGACGAGCCGACGGCCTCGTCATCGAGTCTTGGCCCGACGCCGCGAGTTTCGAGGCCCTGAGCGGAGAGCCCGCGATGACCGTCGTCCCGGACCTGACGGTGAGCGGGGTGCTCACGATCCTGGTGTCCGTCGCGCTCGGGGTCTGGGCGGTCGGCTTCGCCGGCCGTCGGTACGGCGGGCTGGTGCTCGTCGGGCTGTCGGTGCTCCTGCTCCTCGTCGGCGGCGGGTTCGCCCCGCCGGTGATGGGGGTGGTGACCGGGCTGGTGGCGACGAGGACCGGCCACGTCGGACACCGGCCCGCGCGCGGGGCGTCCTGGGCGCTGGCCCGCCTCTGGCCGTGGGTGCTCGGCGCCGCCGTCGCGGGGTTCCTGGCCCTGGTGCCGGGCATCGTCGTGGTCGACGGGCTCACCACGACCGACGTCACCGGCGTCGTGGCCGCCGTGACCCTGTTCGCCGTCCTCGCGTTCGCCCTCGCCCTGGCGGCCGCTCGGGCCCGGGACCGCGTCACCGGCACCCGCGTCGCGGGAGGGGGCTGACATGCTCACCGCGGGAGTCCGGCGGCACCCGCTGCTCGCCTTCTACCTCCTGGCGTTCGCCATCACGTGGGCCGCGTGGCTCCCGTCGGCGGCGCGTTCGCGTGGACTCCCGGGCGTGGACTCTCCGGTCCTGTACCTCATCGGCGGGATCGGCCCCGGACTGGCCGCCTGGGTGGTGCTGCGCGTCCTGCACGGACCGGACGCCGACCGGCGGCTGTTCGCGCCGCTGCTGCGTTGGCGGGTAGGTGTGGGGTGGTACGCGGTCGCGGTGTTACTGCCGGTCGCGATGTTCCTCGCCTCGGCCGCGGCCAGCGGGGACGTCGCAGCCGTGACCCTCGGTCCGGCAACGGCGGTGCTCGTGGCGTTCGGCATGTACCTGGCCGCGGCCGTGCCCGAGGAGGTCGCCTGGCGTGGCTTCGCCCTGCCCCGCTTGCAGGAGCGCCACGGCGCGCTCGTCGCCAGCCTCGTCGTCGGCGTCCTGTGGGCGCTCTGGCACCTGCCCCTGCTGTGGAACCTGGACAACTCGATGTCGACGTACCCGCTGGCGTGGTGGTTCGGCGGGACCGTGGCGGTCTCGGTGGTCTACACGTGGCTGTTCAACAGCACGAGCGGCAACGTCGCCGTGGTCACGGTGTTCCACGCGGTCGGGAACACCGTCACCAGCCGCGTCGAGGGCTACGCCGCCGAGGAGGCTCTCGTCACCGCGGCGGTGGCTCTCGTCCTCGTCGCCCTGTTCGGCGCGTCCCGGCTCACGTCCGCGCGGTTACTGCGGCCGCGAGCTGCTCGCCCCACGACCGCGCCCGGTCGACCTCGCTCGCCGCGATCGGCTCCTTGGTCCCGGTGACCCAGAAGCTCTCGTGGCGGACCGCCGGCTGGAAGCCCAGCTTGCGCAGCCGCCGCTCGGCGGCCGCAGCGGCGGAGCCCGGCATCTTCGGCTTCGACACCTTGGTGTCGAACGTCGCGACGGGCGGGCGGACGCTGCCGGGGTGCAGCGCGTCCAGCCACTCGCGGATGCCGCCCCCGGTGGACACCAGGCCCTCGGGAGCCTGCTCCGCCGCGGACTTGCGCGTGGACTCCCTCGACATGCTGAACGCGTGGGTCGGGCCGCCGACGACGAGCAGGCGAACGTCCTCGTCCAGCACCGTGGGCGCGGCGGAGACCTCGACGACCCGCACCTGCATCCTCGTCGCCAGCCCTGCCGCCACGGCGTTCGCGACGTCACGGGTGCTGCCGAACATCGACTCGTAGATCACCAGCGCGGTCATCGCGTTCGCCTCCTCGGCTCTCCGCCGTCTTCGCCGTCGATGCTGCGGCGCGGGTCTGCGTCCGGGACAGTGCCGAGAGTCCTGTCCACAGGAGGCTGCTGCTTGCCTTCGTGGGCGCGACGCCGGTCCTTATGCTGCGGAGATGACCCGGATTCCGGAGTGGTGGCCTGTCATCGTCGGGGTTGCCGGGTTCCTCCTCCCGTTCCTCGGGGCGATGGCGGCGAACGCCCTGGCGCGACGGGCGGACGACCGGCTGGATCGGTGGCGACGACGCGAGGAGACCATGCGGATGCTTCGCTGGTCCGCCGAGCAGGCTGTGGCGCCCCACGATCGGGTCAGAGGCATCGGTGTGGCAGCCCTCGCGGCATTGAATCGATCGGAACTGCGCCAACCGGAGGACGCGCCGCTGATCGAGGCCATTCTCGACGTCGTTCTCGCCGAACCCTTCGAAGCGTATGGTGACGGTAGATGAGGAGGCGAGCCGTCATGCCCGGTGCTGAGTCGCGCGCGCCAGCTGCTCGCAAGGCAGTCGTCGTCGTGCACAGCGACGCAGAGGTAGAACGACTGCCTGCGGCACTGCGCAACGAGGTCGTCATCGTGAAGCCCTACCACGTCCAGGCGGCACGGCTCCGCATGGAGCTCGACCGGGAAGCTCACCGTTCGACGGACGACGCGGTGGCCGCGATTGCGCAGGCGATGCCGCTGCAGGAGTTCCTGGAGTCCTCGAGCACCCCCTCCACGTGACGGTTCGACGGCTCCACGTCCTCGTCGTTCGACGTACTGTCGGGCGATGAGCACGGACACCGCGCTGCTGCCGCCCGCCGTCCCGGCCGGCCTGCCGGACACGCTCGGCGCCCTGCGAACGTCGGGCCACGTGCACCGGTCGGTGAAGCAGGAGCTGCGGGCCAACCTCGTCGCCGCGCTGCGGGAGGACCGGCCCCGGTTCCCGGGCATCGTCGGCTTCGACGACACCGTGCTTCCCGACCTAGAGCGCGCCCTGCTCGCCGGTCACGACCTGGTGCTCCTCGGCGAGCGGGGACAGGGCAAGACGCGGCTGGCCCGCACCATCGCCGGCCTGCTCGACGAGTGGACGCCGGTCGTCGCGGGCTGCGAGATCAACGACCACCCGTACGCGCCGGTCTGCGCCCGCTGCCGCCGGCTGGCCACGGAGGCCGGGGACGACCTGCCGGTCGGCTGGCTGCACCGGTCGCTGCGGTACGGCGAGAA
>JBMOMI010000199.1:0-6386 GCA_049325235.1 Actinomycetota bacterium
TCAGCACACAACGAAGACCCCAAACCGTTCGTCTGGACCGCCACCGCCGAGTCGATCCTCGCCAAAGTCACCCGCGCCCGCCAGGCCCTCCAGCAAGTGGTGAGTCAATGACGAGACGGACCACTAGCGACGCGAACGTCACCTGATCCACGCCACGCGGGGCTTCGTGCGGTGATCACGCGACACTCCGGTCGCCAGGACGACGCCGGCGTCACCTGATCACCGCCAGAACATGATCAGGTGACTGACCCGCGTTGCCCGGCGCGGCGACCAGTCGCTAGGTTCGCTGAGCCAAGCCCGTCCGAGCCCGAGGTGAACCCGTGCCACTGCCGCCCCTGACCCCCGAACAGCGAGCCGCTGCGCTGGAGAAGGCCGCCCAGGCACGTCGGGAGCGCGCCGAGGTCAAGAACCGCCTGAAGTACTCCCAGGGCTCGCTCGGCGAGGTGATCAAGGAGGGGCAGGAGAACGACGTCGTCGGCAAGATGAAGGTCAGCGCCCTGCTCGAGTCGATGCCCGGTGTGGGCAAGGTGCGGGCGCGGCAGATCATGGAGGAGATCGGCATCTCCGAGTCGCGGCGGGTGCGGGGCCTCGGCGCCCACCAGATCAAGGCCCTCGTCGAGCGCTTCGACCGCTGAGCGCGGTGGAGCGCAGCGAGCCACCGGCGCCCAGCCGCCTCACCGTGCTCGCCGGCCCGACCGCCGTCGGCAAGGGGACCGTGTCCGCCGACGTCCGTGCCCGGTACCCCCAGGTGTGGCTGTCGGTGTCGGCGACGACGCGCCCGCCGCGGCCGGGTGAGGTGGACGGCGTCCACTACCACTTCGTCGACGACGCGACGTTCGACCGCATGGTCGCCGGCGGCGAGCTGCTCGAGTGGGCGGTCGTGCACGGCCGGTACCGCTACGGGACGCCGCGCCGCCCGGTGGAGCAGGCCCTCGCCGAGGGCCGGCCCGCCCTGCTGGAGATCGACCTGCAGGGCGCCCGGCAGGTCCGGCAGTCGATGCCCGGCGCGCTGTTCGTCTTCCTGGCGCCGCCGAGCTGGGAGGAGCTGGTGCGCCGGCTCGTCGGCCGGGGCACCGAGAGCGCCGCCGAACGGGAGCGGCGGCTGGCCACGGCACGGGTCGAGCTGGCCGCCGAGAGCGAGTTCGACGTGACCGTCGTCAACGACGACGTTCGCCGCGCCACCGACGAGCTCGTATCATGGATGGGCCTGCGCCCAGCGCCGGCTCCCTGAGCTCGCACCGAACAGGAGAACGCGTGTCCGGAACCGTGGCAGTGCCCGAGGGCATCACCAACCCGCCCATCGACGACCTGCTCGAGAAGACCGACTCCAAGTACGCGCTGGTGCTGTACGCCGCCAAGCGGGCGCGGCAGATCAACGCCTACTACTCCCAGCTCGGCGAGGGCCTGCTCGAGTACGTCGGGCCGCTGGTGGAGACCCACGCGCAGGAGAAGCCGCTGTCGGTGGCGCTCCGCGAGATCAACGAGGGCCTGCTCACCGTCGAGCCGACCGACGGCTGACGGAAGAGACCTCCCGATGCCCCCGCGCGTCGTCCTCGGCGTGTCCGGGGGCATCGCCGCGTACAAGGCCTGCTCCCTGCTGCGCCTGCTCACCGAGAGCGGCCACAGCGTGCGCGTCGTGCCGACCGAGGCCGCGCTGAGGTTCGTCGGCGAGCCGACGTGGGCCGCGCTGTCCGGCCAGCCGGTCGCCACCGGCGTGTGGGACGACGTCCACGAGGTGCCGCACGTGCGGATCGGGCAGGAGGCCGACCTCGTCGTCGTCGCCCCCGCGACCGCGGACCTGCTGGCCAAGGCCGCGCACGGCCTGGCCGACGACCTGCTCACCAACGTGCTGCTCACCGCCCGGTGCCCGGTGCTGATGGCGCCGGCGATGCACACCGAGATGTGGGAGCACCCGGCCACCCAGGCCAACGTCGCCACCCTGCGCGGCCGGGGTGTCGTCGTCCTCGAGCCGGCCGCGGGCCGCCTCACCGGCGCGGACACGGGCAAGGGCCGGCTGCCCGAGCCCGAGGAGCTCTTCGCGGCCGCGCGGCGGCTGCTCGTGCGGGGGGTCCCCCGGTCGGACCTGACCGGCCGCCGGGTCGTCGTCTCCGCCGGCGGCACCCGCGAGCCGCTGGACCCGGTGCGGTTCCTGGGCAACCGCTCGTCGGGCCGGCAGGGGTACGCCCTGGCCGCGACCGCGGCCGCCCGCGGCGCGCAGGTCACGCTGGTGGCCGCGAACACCGAGCTGCCCGACCCGGCCGGCGTGGACGTCGTCCGCGTCGGCTCGGCCCGCGAGCTCAGGGACGCCGTCCTGGCCGCGGCCGCGGACGCGGACGTCGTGGTGATGGCCGCCGCGGTCGCCGACTTCCGGCCCGCCACCGAGGCCCACAGCAAGATCAAGAAGTCGGAGGACCCGGACGACGCGCCGGTGGTGCGGCTCGTCCGCAACCCCGACGTGCTCGCCGAGCTGACGGCGCACCGCCGGCCGGGGCAGGTCGTCGTCGGGTTCGCCGCCGAGACCGGCGACGACGCCGGGGGCGTGCTGGACCACGCCCGCGCCAAGCTGGCCCGCAAGCGCTGCGACCTGCTCGTCGTCAACGAGGTCGGGCCGGGCAAGGCCTTCGGCACGCAGGACAACACCGTCGTGCTGCTCGGCGCCGACGGCACCGAGAAGGCCGTCGGGCCGGCCGGCAAGGAGCAGGTGGCCGACGAGATCTGGGACGCCGTCGTCCGCCGGCTCGGCGCTGACCCGGGCCCGGCGTAGGACCACGCTAGGGTGGGGGCGGCTCCGGCCGGGACCTGCCGCCGAAGTCAGTCAGCAGCCGCTGCGCATCCCTGGAGTGACGTGACCAGCTCGACCAGCGACATCCGCCTGTTCACCTCGGAGTCCGTGACCGAGGGCCACCCCGACAAGATCTGCGACCAGATCAGCGACGCCGTCCTCGACGCGCTGCTCACGCAGGACCCGGGCAGCCGGGTCGCGGTCGAGACCATGGTCACCACGGGCCTGGTCCACGTCGCCGGGGAGGTCAGCACCACCGGGTACGCCGACATCCCGACGATCGTGCGGGACACCGTGCTCCGGATCGGCTACGACTCCTCGACCAAGGGCTTCGACGGCGCGTCGTGCGGCGTCGAGGTGTCCATCGGCGCGCAGTCGCCGGACATCGCCGCCGGCGTGGACAGCTCGTACGAGTCCCGGCTCGAGTCGGGCGCCGACCCGCTGGACCTGCAGGGCGCGGGCGACCAGGGCCTGATGTTCGGCTACGCCTGCACCGACACCAAGGAGCTCATGCCGCTGCCGATCTGGCTGGCCCACCGGCTGTCGGAGCGGCTGTCGGAGGTGCGCAAGGACGGCACGCTGGCCTACCTGCGGCCGGACGGGAAGACGCAGGTCACGATCGGCTACGTCGGCGACCGCGCGGTGAGCATCGACACGGTCGTGCTGTCCACGCAGCACGCGGGCGACGTGTCGCTCGACAACATGCTGACGCCGGACATCCGTGACCACGTCGTCAAGCCGGTGCTCGACCTCGTCGACCTCGACTCGTCCAACGTGCGGCTGCTCGTCAACCCGACCGGGCGCTTCGAGATCGGCGGGCCGATGGGCGACGCCGGGCTCACCGGCCGCAAGATCATCGTCGACACGTACGGCGGGATGGCGCGGCACGGCGGCGGCGCGTTCTCCGGCAAGGACCCCTCGAAGGTCGACCGCTCGGCGGCCTACGCGATGCGCTGGGTGGCCAAGAACGTGGTCGCCGCCGGGCTGGCCTCGCGGTGCGAGGCGCAGGTCGCCTACGCGATCGGCAAGGCGCACCCCGTCGGCCTGTACGTCGAGTGCTTCGGCACCGAGACCGTGCCGCTGCCGCGGATCGTCTCGGCGATCAAGGACGTGTTCGACCTGCGTCCCGCCGCGATCGTGCGGGACCTGGACCTGCTGCGCCCGATCTACTCCCGGACCGCGGCGTACGGTCACTTCGGCCGCGAGCTGCCCGAGTTCACCTGGGAGCGCACCGACCGCGTGGACGACCTGCGCGCCGCCGCCGGTCTCTGATCGGCCGGCAGCACCGCCTCCAGCGACCGGTTGAGGTTCGCCACCACGGACCCCAGCAGGGCCAGGTCGCGCGGGTCGAGGTCCCGTCGCCGGGCGAAGGCTGCGGTGAGCCGGCGCACGGCGTCCTCACCGGCGCGCGCCCGGTCGTCGTCCCGCGACATGGGGGTGTCGTAGCCGCGCACCAGCACGGCCAGCCGCTCGACGGCGTCCGCGACGGTGAGCGCCAGCTCGTGGTCGATCGCCGTCGGCGCGCCCGCCCGGTGCGACTCTGACACGGTCGTGACGAGGTCCTCCACCAGGAGGCCCACCCGCTCCAGCGCGCGGGCCACGTGCCGCTGCCGCTCCACCTCTGCCGAGTGGAACCGCGCCCGCGGGTTGCCGCGCCGGGCGTCGAGGGCCTCCAGCACCCCGGCACGCATCCGGTGGACCGCCTCGGTGACGTCCCGCTGGCGGCGGCCCCAGTCGTCGGCGCCCGGAGGGAGCCGCTGCCGCAGCCCGTCGGCGAGGTCCTCCAGCTGGTCGGCCAGCACCCGCTGCGCCGCCATCACCGCGTCCAGGCTCTGGGTGAGCCGGAGCGCCGGCACTGCCAGGCCAACGAGGACGGCGAGGGCCGCACCCAGCAGGGCCAGCGCCACGTACGCGAGCGCGTACCCCCACGGGTCGGTCCCGCCGATCACGAGGACGAACAGACTGACGACCGGGACGTACTCGCGCGCCGTCCCGAGGAACGGCAGCCCCGCCGTGGCCACGCCCCCACCCACCGCGAGCGCCAGCGCCGCCAGCCCCGGCTCCAGCAGGGCGTGGACCGCCAGGCCCACCGCCCCTCCGGTGGCTATCGCCGCGACGGTCTGCACCGAGGTTCGGACCGAGCCCGCGACCGTCGGGTAGACGGTGACCACGGCACCGAGCGGCGCGTAGTACCGGTAGCCCTCCAGGCGGGTGCCGGAGACCAGCGCGCCGGCGACCAGCCACGCCAGGGTGGCGGCCACCGCTGCCTTGACCGCCATCTGCGTGCGCGGGTGGAACAGCAGCCGCCGGGCTCGGCGGACGGGAATCTCCATGCGCACCGGCGTACCCGTCGCGAGCGCCTGCCACACCGCGGCACGCGGTGTCGGTGACGTCTGGTGGGATTCCGTGCGTGGTCGACCCCGGTGCCGGTGACGAACAGCTCGCGCTGGTCACGTCCCCTGCCCGGCGCCGCCCGGCCCGAACGCAGCAGTCGCCGGCCGCCCGCGACCCGGTCGCCGAGGTCGCCGTCGACGTGCCGCTGCCGCACCTCGACCGCACGTTCGAGTACCAGGTGCCGGCGTCGATGGCGGACGACGCGCAGCCGGGGGTGCGCGTGCGGGTCCGGTTCGCCGGCCAGGACGTCGAGGGGTTCCTGCTCGCCCGCAAGGCGTCCCCCGACCACGCGGGCGCGCTGGCGCCGCTGCGGGCCGTGGTCTCGCCGGAGCCGGTCCTGTCGGCCGACCTGCTCGGGCTGTGCCGCGCCGTCGCCGACCGCTGGGCCGGCGTGCTGCCCGACGTCCTGCGTCTCGCCGTCCCGCGCCGGCACGCGACCACGGAGAAGCGCGACCCGCCGGAGCCGGCCGCCCCGCCGGACCGACCGGACGCCGGGCCCTGGGCGGGCTACCGCGCCGGGTCGGCGCTGCTCGACCGGGTGCACGCCGGGGACGCCGCGCGCGCGGTGTGGACGGCGCGGCCCGGTGAGGACTGGCCCGCGGCACTGGCGGTCGCCGTGGCCACCGCGCTGTCGGCCGGGCGGGGCGCGCTCGTCGTCGTCCCCGATCACCGCGACGTCGACCGCGTGGACGCCGCGCTGACGGCGCTGCTGGGCCGTGGCCGGCACGTGCGGCTCACCGCCGACCAGGGTCCGTCTGCCCGGTACCGGGCGTGGCTGGCGCTGCGGCGCGGCTGCGTGCAGGCCGCGGTCGGCACCCGGGCGGCCGCGTTCGCGCCGGTGCGCGACCTCGGCCTCGTGGTCGTCTGGGACGACGGTGACGACCTGCACGCCGAGCCGCACGCCCCCTACCCGCACGTGCGGGAGGTGCTGGCGCTGCGCAGCGAGCGGGAGGGCACGGCCCTGGTCGCCGGGGGCTTCGTGCGGACCGCCGAGACCCACGCCTGGGTGGAGGCCGGCTGGGCGCGCTCGGTGGAGACGGCCCGCCCCGCGGTGCGAGCGGCCGCTCCCCGGGTGGTGCTGCCCGCCGAGGGGCGCGAGGAGGAGCGGGACCCGGCGGCTCGCACCGCGCGGCTTCCCTCGGTGGCCTGGCGGGCCGCCCGGCAGGCACTGGACCGCGGACCGGTGCTCGTCCAGGTGCCCCGGCGCGGC
>JBMOMI010000200.1:0-6277 GCA_049325235.1 Actinomycetota bacterium
AGCTGCTCGTGCTGGAGCGGGACGACGTCCTGGCCGAGGGCGGGCTCGAGCGCGGCTTCGCCGTCCTGGACGGCGCCCGCCGGCACCTGGCCCCGGTCGTGCACGAGGGCCGGCTGGCCGGCCTGCTCACCCGGCGCGGGGCGCTGCGCTCGCGGATCTACCGCCCCGCGGTGGACGCCGCAGGCCGGCTGCGCGTGGGGGTCGCCATCGGGATCAACGGGGACGTGGCCGCCAACGCGGAGGCGGCGCTGGCCACCGGGGCGGACGTGCTCGTGGTCGACACCGCGCACGGCCACCAGGAGAAGATGATCTCCGCGCTGCAGGCGGTACGGAAGCTCGGTCCCGGCGTCCCGGTCGTCGCCGGCAACGTGGTGACCGCGCAGGGGGTGCGGGACCTCGTCGAGGCCGGTGCGGACGTCGTCAAGGTCGGTGTCGGCCCGGGCGCCATGTGCACCACCCGGATGATGACCGCGGTCGGGCGACCGCAGTTCTCCGCCGTCCTGGAGTGCGCGGCCGCGGCCCGGCAGCTCGGGGCCTCGGTGTGGGCGGACGGCGGCATCCGGCACCCGCGGGACGTCGCGCTCGCGCTGGCCGCCGGGGCGAGCCAGGTGATGATCGGCTCGTGGTTCGCCGGGACCCTGGAGAGCCCGGGGGACCTGATGACCGACGAGGCCGGCCGCGCCTACAAGGAGTCGTTCGGGATGGCGTCGGCCCGGGCGGTGGCCGCGCGCACCCGGACCGACACCCCGTTCGAGCGCGCCCGGAAGGCGCTGTTCGAGGAGGGGATCTCCACCTCGCGCATGCTGCTGGACCCCGAGCGGCCGGGGGTGGAGGACCTCGTCGACCACATCACGTCCGGCCTGCGCAGCGCCTGCACGTACGCGGGGGCCGCGACGCTGGCCGAACTGCACGAGCGGGCCATGGTCGGCGTCCAGTCCGACGCCGGGTACCAGGAGGGCCGCCCGCTGCCGGGTGGCTGGTGAGCGCGGGCGGCGGCTAGCATCGTCGGCGCGATGGACGCGCATTCACGACCAGGGCCGCCGGAGCCCTCAAGTACCGGCGGGCGCCCGTGCTGACGGAGTGGCTGCTTCTCGGCCTGGGCGTCCTCCTCACGCTCGGCACCGGCGTCTTCGTCGCCGCCGAGTTCTCCCTCGTCACGCTGGACCGCCTGGCGGTCGAGCGCGCCCGGGACGCCGGTGACCGGGCCGCGGCCGGGATCCTGGCCGGGCTACGGACCTTGTCGACCCAGCTGTCCGGTGCGCAGGTCGGCATCACCTTGACCACGCTGCTGGTCGGCTACCTGGTCGAACCGTCCCTGTCGCGGCTGCTGCGCTCGCCGCTGGACGCCGCGGGCCTGCCGGCCGGCGCCGTCCCCGGCGTCTCGGTGGGGCTCGGCATGTTCCTGGCCACCGGCGCGTCGATGGTGGTCGGGGAGCTGATCCCGAAGAACCTGGCGATCTCGGTGCCGATGGCGACCGCGCGGTGGTCGGTGCCGCTGCAGCGGGCCTTCACGTTCGTCATGGGACCGCTGATCCGCCTGCTCAACGGGTCGGCGAACCGGATCCTCCGGCTGGCCGGCATCGAGCCCGCCGAGGAGCTGTCGTCCAGCCGCACCCCGGAGGAGCTCGCGGCCCTGGTGCGCCGCTCCGCGGAGGCCGGCACGCTGGACGAGGGGACGGCGACGCTGCTGGCCCGGTCGCTGGGCTTCAGCGCGCACACCGCCGCCGACGTCATGACGCACCGGGTGCGGATGGTCTCGGTGCGCCGGGAGGACACGGCCGCCGACGTCGTCCGGCTCGCCCGCGTCACCGGGTACTCCCGGTTCCCGGTGATCGACACCGACCAGGACGACATCGTCGGGGTGGTCCACGTCAAGAAGGCCATCGCGGTTCCCCACGGCAAGCGCGCCGAGGTGCCGGCGGCGGCGCTGATGACCGACGCCTTGCGGGTCCCCGAGACCGTGCGGCTCGACCCGCTGCTGGTGCAGCTGCGTGACCAGGGGCTGCAGATGGCGGTGGTCACCGACGAGTACGGCGGGACCGCCGGCATCGTCACGCTCGAGGACCTCATCGAGGAGCTCGTCGGCGAGGTCGCGGACGAGCACGACCGGGCCCGTGCCGGGGCGCGGCGCCTGCGGGACGGCTCCTGGCTGGTGCCCGCCCTCCTGCGCCCGGACGAGGTGCGGGAGGCGCTGCAGGCCGACATCCCGGACGGCCCCTCGTACGAGACGCTCAGCGGCTTCGTGATGGCGCGGCTCGGCCGGCTGGCCCGGGTCGGCGACGAAGTCGTCGTCCCCGGCGGCGTGCTGCGGGTGGAGCGGCTCGAGGGCCGCCGGATCGAGCGGCTGCGGTTCCTGCCGGTGCGTGAACCGGAGGAGGTGCGGTGAGCGACGGGACCGCGCTGCTGCTGGGCCTGGCCCTGCTGCTCGGCAACGCCTTCTTCGTCGGCGCCGAGTTCGCCGTGATGTCGGCGCGGCGCAGCCAGATCGAGCCCCGTGCCGAGGCCGGCAGCCGGGCCGCGCGCACCACGCTGTGGGCGATGGAGCACGTCTCGCTCATGCTCGCCTGCGCCCAGCTCGGCATCACCGTCAGCTCGCTCGGCCTCGGCGCGGTCGCCGAGCCGGCGCTGGCCCACCTGATCGAGCCGGGGTTCGAGCGGTTCGGGGTGCCGGAGTCACTGGTGGACCCGGTCGCGTTCGCGCTGGCCCTCGGTGTGGTCGTGTACCTGCACGTGGTCATCGGCGAGATGGTGCCGAAGAACATCGCGATCGCCGGGCCGGAGCGGTCCGCGCTGGTGCTGGCCCCGCCGCTCGTGCTCGTCGCACGGCTGACGTCCCCGGTGATCCGGGTGCTCAACGGCATCGCCAACCGGGCCCTGCGTCTGGCGGGGGTCGAGCCCAAGGACGAGGTGACCTCGGCATTCACCGCCGAGGAGGTGCACTCGATCGTCACCGAGTCACGGCGGGAAGGCCTGCTGGAGGACCGGCACGGGCTGCTCACCGGGGCGATCGAGTTCTCCGACCGCGTCGCCGGCGACGTCATGGTGCCCCTGGACGACGTCGTCACGCTTCCGGCCGGCAGCACGCCGGCCGACGTGGAGCGGATGGTCGGGCGGACCGGGTTCAGCCGCTTCCCGGTGAGGGCGAACGGGGAGCTGGTCGGCTACCTGCACCTCAAGGACGTGCTCTACGCCGAGGACGGCGCCCACGACGAGCCGGTGCCGGACAAGCGGGTCCGCGCGCTCGTCTCCGTCCGCTGCGACGACGAGGTGGAGGACGCGCTGGCCGCCATGCAGCACAGCGGCGCGCACCTGGCCCGGGTGCTGGACGACGAGGGTCGGGTCGTCGGCGTGCTGTTCCTCGAGGACGTGCTGGAGGAGCTCGTCGGCGAGATCCGGGACGTGACCCGGCGCACACCCGTGACGCGCGCGGCGCCCGCGTGACATCGGCGACACCACCGGAAACTTGATTCCTACCCCGGTCCGCCCGTTATAGTCCTGTGACTCGCCCACCCGTTGGTGGGCTTTCGTACGCCCCGTCCTGGTACGTCCCGCCCCTGCGGAGGTCTTCGGCCCGTGGCATCGCACCGCGCCAACGGATCGGCGTTCCGCCGTCCCCCGGAGAAGGCGCGGGGTCGCCGCCGCGCCGAAGGACCCGCCGTCCGGCGCCGCGTCGTCCCTCCCGCGCCGTCCGAGCAGCCCGCCACCACCCGCAGAGAGCTGCGTGAGCGGGAGGCGCGGGCCAGGGCCCGCCGCCGCGCCGCCAGCCGGCCCGCCCTGACCGGGCAGCTGCCGCAGGCCGGAGTCGTCGGCGTCCTCGGCCTCGCCACGATCGTGGCACCGTTGGCCGGCGACGTCCTGCCGAGCAGCACCCACACCGCCAAGGCGAGCCCGAGCGGCCCGACCGCGGCCCCGGCGCCGCAGGCGGTCACCGACTTCCGCGTGCTGCCCACGGTCACCGAGGCCGCCCCCGAGGTTCCCGACACGCTCGCCGCGGCGGTCGTCGACGCGCCCACCGCCGAGGAGCTGGCCGCGATGCGCGAGGCCGGGGCCCGCGCGAGCCGCGAGCTGGAGCGCCAGACCCTCGAGCGCATGCGCGTGGAGCAGGCGGTGCCCGGCTGCGACGCCGCGAACGTCGACATCGGCGCCGCCAACGGCCGACTCAGCACCGAGGACATGTGCGAGCTGTGGGGCACCGGCAAGTACCTGCGCGCGGACGCCGCCGTGTCGCTGGCGAAGCTGAGCTTCGCCTACCGCGAACACTTCGGCACCGACCTCGTGATCACCGACGGCTACCGCAGCTACGCCTCCCAGGTGAGCCTGCGGGCGCGCAAGCCGGGGCTGGCCGCACGACCCGGCACCAGCGAGCACGGCTGGGGCCTGGCCGTCGATCTCGGCGGCGGGGTGGAGCGGGCCGGCGAGCACTACTGGTGGCTGCGGGAGAACGGCCCGGCGTACGGCTGGGACAACCCGGAGTGGGCCCGCAAGGGCGGGTCTGGTGCCTACGAGCCGTGGCACTTCGAGTTCGTGGCCGGTCAGACCGGCTGAGCGTCCGTCACGAGGCGGGGTGGCGTGCCTGATAGGCTCGCGCCCGCCGATCCGGCCCCCGTAGCTCAGGGGATAGAGCACCGCCCTCCGGAGGCGGGAGCGCAGGTTCGAATCCTGCCGGGGGCACACGGGAAAGGGCCGGGAGGACGTCCTCCCGGCCCTTCGCCGTCCATGCCTCTACGCTGCTGTCGATGGAGGCTTCGGGGGAGGGCCGCGCGCGGGTGCTGGTGGTCGACGACACCCCGCAGATCCGGCTGCTGCTGCGGCTGAACCTGGAGCTGGAGGGCTTCGAGGTGGAGGAGGCCGGCGACGGCGCGGCGTGCCTGGAGCGGCTGCGGGACGCCGGCCGGCCCCTGCCCCAGGTTGTCACCCTCGACGCGGTGATGGAACCCGTGGACGGCTGGACGGCGGTGCAGGAGATCCGCCGGGACCCGCGGCTGGCGCACCTGCCGCTGGTGATGATCACGGCCTCGGTGCAGGCCTACCAGCGGGCCCGGGCGCAGCGCGCCGGCGTGGACGCCTTCGTGGCCAAGCCGTTCGAGCCCTCGGCGGTGGTGGAGATGGTGCGGGAGCTCAGCAGCAGCTCTCGCCCAGCAGGTCGTCGATGAAGCGGGCCGCCTCGACGGCGGCGCGCTCTGGGTCGCCGGCCACGATCGCGGCGACCAGCTCAGCGTGGTCGTCGTCACCGCTGGCGAGCGGCACCGCGACGTTCGTCCGGACGTTCTCGGCGATCGCGTCGATGAGGTGCTCGTAGAGCTCGCTGAGCACCGGGTTCCGCGAGGCCCGGGCGATGGCTCGGTGCAGCTCGAGGTCGGCGCCGGCCAGGACGTCGAGGTCGCCCTCCTCCCGCGCCCGGGAGCGCGCCTCGAGCAGCTTCTGCAGCTGCTCGGCGTCCTCGGCGGTCCGGCGGCGCGCGGCGAGGCGGGCGGCGCCCACCTCCAGCGTGCGGCGGACCTCCAGGACGTCGCGGTTGCGGGCGTCCGCGATCCGGCGGCCGACGGCCACGGCCAGCTCGCTGTCGGCGACGACGTAGGTGCCCGAGCCCTGCCGGCGCTCCAGCAGACCCGCGTGCACCAGGGCCTGGACCGCCTCGCGGACGGTGTTGCGGCCGGTGCCGGTCAGCTCGGCCAGCTCGGGCTCGGTCGGGATCCGCGTGCCCACCGGCCAGCGCCCCGCGCTGACCTCGTCCCGGAGCCGGTCGATCACCTTCTCGATGAGGCCGGCCCGCTTCGTGCGCGGGGCCGAGGTGTCCGCATGCTGGCTCGTCATGCAAGTCATCCTATGTTTTGTCTACGCTGAACGGTCATGACCGCGGCGTGCCCGACCTCCCAGGCGAGCGCCGACGTCGTGCGCTCCCGATCGTCGCAGACGCCGGGAGGTTTGCGGGACCGCCTGCTCGTGCTCGCCGGCGTCGTCCTGCTGGCGGCCAACCTGCGCCCGGCCGTGACGGCCGTGTCTCCCGTGCTGGCCGACGTCCGCGCCGAGCTGGGGATGCCGGCCGCAGCCGCCGGACTGCTGGGGACGGCGCCGACGGTGGCGTTCGCCGCCTTCGGCGCCCTGGCCCCCTGGGCGGCGAGGCGGATCGGGCTCGAGCGGCTCGCCTGGGTGGCGATGCTGCTCACCACTGCCGGGCAGCTGCTGCGCGCCGTCGCCCCCGGAACCGCCTCGTTCCTGGTCTTCTCGCTCCTGGCGCTCGGCGGCATGGGGATCGGCAACGTCGTGCTCCCGCCTC